>JAJRXB010000021.1 GCA_024276515.1 Chloroflexota bacterium | reverse complement strand
GACCTGCTCACTGCTCTTGCCCTCGTGGTGGACGATTTGCGCCGTCGGCAGGTAGTGAATCTCCCAGCCGGCCGCCCGGCAACGGCGACACCAATCCAATTCCTCAAAATACATAAAGAAGCCCTCGTCCAGAGGGCCGACCTGTTGCCACGTTTTGCGTCGGATCATCAAGGCCGCACCCACCAGCCAGTCCACCGGCTGGGGCACGTCGGCGGGGCGGTCATCCAGATAGTAGCGTCGGACAACCCGGTTGTCCGGGAACCACTGTTGCAGCAGCGTGCTCTCGCAAAAAGCGGTCGCCAGCGTGGGAAAGCGCCGGCGGGATGACTGGAGAGTCCCATCCGGGTAACGGAGCTGCGGGCCAACGGCTCCCACCGATGGGTGTTGGTCCAGATAGCGGACCATCGCGCTCAGGGCGTCTCCCACCACTTCGGTGTCGGGATTCAGCAGCAACAGGTAGCGACCGGTGGTCTGCTGTGCCCCCAGGTTGGCGCCCCGCGTATAGCCCAGATTCTCGTCGCTGGCGATCAGATGCACCCAGGGGAACTCGCGCCGCACCATCTCGACGCTGCCGTCGGACGATGCACAATCTACCACGATAATTTCGGTGGTGAGGGTCGGGGCCGGGGATGCCTCGCCCCGACTCAGCGACAACAAACATTGCCGCAACAAATCGCGCACATTCCAGTTGACGACGACAATGGAAAGGTCCATTGTTACACAGAACGCTCAACGACGAAGTGCGCCAGGCTTTGCATGGCCCGGCGGTATGGATTGTCGGGCAAAAGGCGCAACGCCTCGGCGGCCTGGGCGGTGAATTGTCGTGCCCTGTCCACGGCGGCTTCTACCGCGCCCGAAGCGCGAATCTCGTCCACCACGGCCATAATTTCCGAGTCTTCCGGCGTCTCCCGGGCCAGTATCCTTTCGATGGTCGGATGATCGGGGCGATTCTCCAGGAACAAGATGACCGGCAGGGTGATAATGCCGTGGCGCAGGTCATTGGCGACCGGCTTGCCCAGTTTGGCCTGGTCGCCGGTGAAATCCAACACGTCGTCTAGAATCTGGAAGGCCATACCCAGGTGATGGCCGTACTCTCTCAGAGCCTGCACCTGTGCCTCCGGCAAGCCGCTCAAAATCGCGCCGGTTTCGGTCCCGGCAGCGAAAAGAGAGGCGGTTTTGGCGTAAATGCGCCGATGATATTCGTCCAACGTCGGAGTGCGGCCAAATCCGCTAAAGATTTGATCCAACTCACCGCCGCAAATGACCATCAGCGTGTTGGAGAAGATGGAGATAATCCGCACATTCTCCGTCTCTGCCGCCAGATTGGCCGCTCTGGCGAACAGATAGTCGCCGGCCAGGATGGTCGCTCCACGCGGCCAGGTGGCGTTCAAAGTGGGGTTGCCCCGACGCACCAGTGCGTTGTCTACCACGTCGTCGTGGACCAGGGTGGCCGTGTGTAGCATCTCCACCGCCGCCGCCAGGGCAATGGACTTCTCGTAATCGGCTGCCCCAAACCGGGTAGCCATCAAAACCAGCGCGGGCCGTAGCCGCTTACCCCCGCTATTCAGCAAATGGTCAAGCACCATGCCGAGTTGCTCGTAATGAACGGCAACTCCCCCGCGCATCTTCTCCTCGACCCGCTTGAGGTCATCGTGTACCAGTTCCAGCGCTGTTATCGTTGTCAATTCGTTCCCTCAAAGTGTAATGGGTGTGTTTCATCTCAGTTGGAGTGCGGAATTCATTCCGTTTTTGTTACTACTCAGCCAGGGAGGGTTTTTTTCCTGTCATTGCGAGGAGCGGAGCGGCGAAGCAATCTCCTTCTCGCATCTCTGAGATTGCTTCGCCGCAAAAAACGCGGCTCGCAATGACAGGCTGAGTAGTTACCCGTTTTTTTGGCTGTTGGCAGAATGAATTCTGCGCTCCACCCTGCGGTCTCAGAAACCTTCGCAAGGCTTATCCCAGAGGAAAGGCCCTATCCTATCCCCGGCAGCCGAAACAGACGACGGGTGTTGCCAGTCAATTTTTCCGACAGCTCGTCGAGTGACAGGTCCCGCAACTCGGCCAATCGTTCTGCCACCAGCACCACGTAGGCCGGCTCGTTTCGCTTGCCACGGTAGGGGTGGGGGGTCAGGTAAGGCGCATCGGTCTCCACTACCAGGCAACTCAGCGGAAGCCCGGCGACGACCTCCGGCAATCGTCGTCCCCTCTGGGAAAACGTGAGCGGCCCGCCGACGCCGATGAAGAAACCCAACGAAACCGCCTCGTTGGCCAGCGCCTCGTCGCCAGAGAAGGCGTGCAACACGCAGCCCGGATGCCCCTCCGTGGCCCAACCCCGCAAAGCCGCCATCACGTCGTCCGCCGACTCTCGCTGATGAACGATGACCGGTCGGCCCAGGTCGGCTGCCAGGGCCAGTTGGGCGTCGAAGGCAGCGCGCTGTTGTGCTCGCGGCGACAGGTCGCGGTAATAGTCTAACCCTATCTCGCCAATGGCGACTACTTTGGGGTGAGAGGCAAGCTCGCGCAGTTCCTCCAAGACCCGGCGATTCAGTGTGGAGGCATCGTGAGGGTGCACCCCAACCGCCGCGTAGACGTTATCATACTTCTCGGTCAATGCCACCGCCCGGCGACTGGATTCCAGGTCGGTGCCGGGGTTGACGATGGCCACCACACCGGCCTCGACTGCCCGCGCCAGCACCTCGTCTCGATCTTCGTCGAAGTGGGGGAAATCCAGGTGGCAGTGTGTGTCGATCATCCCCTATTCGCCTGCAATGCCTTCATATCGGCATCTACCATCAGCCGGATGAGCTCTTCAAAGCTCACAGACGGTTCCCACCCCAGTTTGGCGTGCGCTTTGCTGGCGTCGCCCACCAGCAAGTCGACTTCGGCCGGCCGGAAGAACTTGGGATCGCTGACCACGTACTCTCGCCAGTCCAGGTCGAGGTAGCCAAAGGCAATTTCGCACAACTCCTGCACCGAGTGTGTTTCGCCGGTGGCGATCACGTAATCGTCTGGCTCGTCTTGCTGAAGCATCAGCCACATTGCCTGCACGTAGTCGCCGGCGTAACCCCAGTCACGGCGCGCCTCCAGGTTGCCCAGGCGCAACTCGTCGGCCAGCCCCAGCTTGATGCGTGCCGCCCCGTAGGTGACTTTGTGGGTGACGAACTCCAGACCCCGGCGCGGACTCTCGTGATTGAACAGAATGCCGGAACAGGCGAACAGGTCGTAACTCTCGCGGTAGTTCACCGTGATCCAGTGTCCATATACCTTGGCCACGCCGTAGGGACTCCGCGGGTAAAAGGGGGTGTTCTCGTTTTGTGGCGTCTCCCGAACCTTGCCAAACATCTCGCTGCTGGAGGCCTGGTAAAAGCGAATCTCTGGGTCGATGATGCGGACCGCTTCCAGCATCCGCGTCACGCCCAGCGCGGTGAATTCTCCCGTCAGCACCGGCTGCTTCCACGAGGTGGGCACAAACGATTGGGCCGCCAGGTTGTAAACCTCCTGGGGACGATATTCCCGGAGGATGTCGAGCAACGACATCTGGTCCAGCAAATCCCCCTGTACAATCGTTACTTCATCTTGAAAATGGCGGATACGGTCAAAGTTGACGGTGCTGGAGCGCCGCACCATCCCCAATACCTCATATCCCTGTGAAAGCAAGAACTCCGCCAGGTAGGAGCCGTCTTGCCCGGTAATGCCCGTCACCAGCGCACGCTTTTCACTCATCGTATCTCCGTATCTCCTCTGCAAGAATTAAATCTATTGGGTGTGTTCAAAACGAGTTGGTACATTGTAGGGGCAGACCGGCGTGTCTGCCCGTTACAGGGCGAACACACAGGTCCACCCCTACGGTCTCAACCCATTTTTAATGCACCCAAATCTATTTCAAGGCCGGGATTGGGGGATTTGGAGATAAAAAATGGATGAAGAAAAATCTCCTAATCTCCCAATCCCGGCTAATTTAGCCTGATTTGCCCAATAGGGCCTGGCCTGGCAAACTCGATGTTGGGAATGCCTCGCCCTTACGCAACAACTCTCGCTATACCCTACCCATCCACGCCATACCCCGGCTGCCCCACCACCTCTCGCCAATAGGCCAACACCCGCCGCAAACTCTCCTCAAAGGGGACCGTCGGATTCCAGCCTGTATCGGCCTGCAGCTTGGTGATGTCACCGTAAATGATGGGGACGTCGGAGGGCCGCATCCGCGCCGGGTCCTGCTCGACCCGAATCTCCGTCGAACTCATCTCCAAAAGGGTGTCGAGCAAACTCTGCACCGACCGGGGCCGACCCGAGCCCACGTTGTACGCCTCGCCCGATCGCCCTTTTTCCATCAGCAGCACGTAGGCGCGAACCACGTCTTCCACGTCGGTAAAATCGCGCTGGGCTTGCAAATTGCCGACCCGCACCACCGGCTCACGAAGTCCTGCCTCGGCTTCGGCGATCTGGCGCGCGAAATTCGCCGCCACGAACTGGGGACTCTGACGAGGTCCCAGATGGTTGAAGGCGCGGACCCGGATCACGTCGACGCCGTGGCTCAAAAAATATTGCCGGGCCAACAAATCTTGCGTCGCTTTGCTCACGCCATAGGGATTGTTGGGCTCCAGCAAAGTGTTTTCGTCCACAGGGAGCCTGTCGGGAGAGACGACGCCATACACCTCGTTTGACGCCACCACCAGCAGTCGGGCCGGCAGATGTTCGCGCACCATCACCTGAAGCATATTCAGCTCGGGCCGAACATTATTTTCAAAAGTGCCCCACGGGTCCCGCCACGCCGTTGGCACGTAGGCCTGGGCCGCCAGATGATAGATGTGATCCGGCTTCACGTCGAGCAGCACATCCTCAACGACCTGGGGATCCTGTAAATCGGCGATGACGAGGGAGACCGGGCGACCGAGGTGGTCCAGCCCATAGCCTATATCGTGCGCCACGCCATAGACCTCAACGTCGCCACGAGCCAACAGATGTGCGGCCAGGTGTCCCCCCGCAAAACCTGTGATGCCGGTAATCAATGCTTTCACCACACGCGCTGCTCCTTCCTGGGTTTGAGGCTGGTGGACGATGGTCATCACTGCCGACAACCAAATGCCTGCACAGGCAAAG
>JAJRXB010000413.1 GCA_024276515.1 Chloroflexota bacterium | reverse complement strand
GGAGATGGTGCCCAGAAGTCCAAAGACGCGCCCACGAATGTTGCCAGGAGTGGTGATCTGCAGGATGGTCATCATATTGACGGTGACGAAGCCACCCGTGACCCCACCCAAAAACGCGAGCACCATGGCCGTCACAGGATCTCTGACCAGACCCAGCAACCCATATCCGGCCGATTCCAGGACGATGAACGTCATCATCCACCTGCCCCTGGCTTTTCCAGAGAGCTTTATGGCGCCGGCGAATAGGTATCCCAGCAGGGAGCCGACGCTATACGTGGCCAACAAAAACCCGTACCAATCGGCTTTGACTTTGAGAAAATCCTCCACGTAAAAGGGTAACAGGGTAATGATCGGCACGGTGAAAAAGGCTAAAAAGGCCGAAAGGAAAATGAGTTCTCTCAACCCGGTTTTGTTCCAGACGTAGCGAAAACCTTCGGACATATCCTCCTTGAACTCGAGAAATTGTCCCTTCCAATCCTGGTCGCTTTTCTCCAGCGCAGACTGGGGGATGGTGATGAACGATTCGCTGACGGCGGAAAAGAGATAGGTCAGGCCGTCAATGAAGAAAAGCACCGGAGCCCCCAAAAGGCGAAAGAGTGTTCCCCCCAGTCCCTGCCCAATGAACACGGAGAGTTGGAAGGAGAGCTGCCCCAATGAGTTGGCGCTGGTGATCTTGCTTTTCGGCACCAGATCAGGGATGGCGGCTGAAATGGCCGGGCTGAAAAAGGTGGTGATTGAGCTGGTGAAAACCAGGACGACGGATAGCCACACGAGGATGGCTCCCGTCGCATCGGGGGCCATAAACATCAGGCCGGCCAGAGAAAGGACGGCAAGGCCCCTTAAAACGTCACTGAGAATGATGATCCTGCGACGGGAATAGCGGTCGGCGAAGGTGCCGGCGATAGGTCCCACCATCACCGCCGGCAGGCTGGCAGCCATCTGTATGAGACCGATCATGGTAGCCGAGCCCGTGGTGTGTTTGATCCAGAATACCAGGGCAATGATGACCACTTGTGAGCCCAAACGGCTGATAAATTGTCCTTGCCAGAGCAGAAAAAAGTTCCGGTTCAGCAGCTTTGTAGGCTGTTCCATTACGTTCTCCACGTCATCGAACCGAAAGTTAGCCTCTGGTCACGTTTCACGGACTTCGGGCGAGAGGCAGTGAGCAATCAGCGAACGCAATTCCTCCGCAAAGTCTGTGGCCAGCCTCTCTATTGTGCTCCGTTTGTGCAGATTCTTGCTATAAACCAGCCGTAATTGTAACTGTCCACCGGTTACGATCCCGACGATATTCAGCAAAGTGCCGGGAGTGCCTTCGGGGCTTTGTTCTAATCCAACGGACTCCCGGGCTATCTGAATCCGTTCCGAGGTCTTTCCCCTGAAGGTATGCCAGATTTTGTCCAAAAATCCTCGGAGCTGTTCTCTTTCTGGCTTTCCCTCGGTGTGCCCGGTGGCCGACGCCTGGCCGAACTGCCCCAGATAGTTGAAGTTCACCTCCGGCCTGGGAAGCGCGCTCAATTGCTCTCTGATCTGATCGTCTTCACAGAGGTAACGCAGCAGGCCGTAGCCAATGCCTCGATTGGGAACCCGCCGCAACTGCTCTTTGATCGCCTTCAGTTCTTCTCCCGGCCCATTGGCGTCTCCCAGGTCCAACAACACCGGAAAAGCGCTCGTAAACCAGCCCACGGTACGGGACAGGTCCACGCCTTCTACGACGTCTTCACGTCCATGTCCCTCCAATTCAAGCAAAAGTGTGCGTTTTCCTGTCTGGCGGGCAAATGCCTTCACCAGAGCGGTGAGCAACACGTCGTTGATTTGCGTGCCATAGGCTGCCGGAACTTCCTGCAACAGAGATTGGGTCTCGGCCACGTTGAGCGATACGATCACGCTGTCCGTGGAACCGTAGGTGTAAACCCCACCTGGATAGTCCACCGGCAAGGGAGGTGCTTCCTTTGTGCCTATTTGCATCCAGTAATCTAGCTCCTGCCGGAGTTCTGGCGATTGAGCGTATTCCGATAGCCGGCGTGCCCAATGTTGGAAAGAAGTGGTTTTGGGTGATAACTGCACCGGCTCGCCACGGCTCAACTGCTGATAGACTGTCAGGAAGTCTTCGGTGAAGATACGCCAGGAAACGCCATCCATTACCAGGTGATGGAATATGATCAGGAGACGGTCCGTCCGCTTGGGGCCAAGGTCGAAATAGACGACCCGCATCAGCGGCCCTTCCGAAAGGTTCAAACTGGTCTGCAACGCCGCCGCCGCCGACTCAATGGCCTTTCGCTGCTTCCTGGGCGCGACCCCGGAGAGGTCTACGCAGGAAAAGGGCACCCTCTCGTCCACGCCGGCGTTGACCTGACGAAGATTCCCGCCAGGGGGCCGCCACCCCGGCACTTGCGCCTGGGCGGGGTGCAGGGGTTTGCCGATTGGCTCGAAACGCAGACGCAGCGCATCGTGGTGGATCAGCAGGTGCTCGATGGTTCGCTCCAGCAGAGCAACGTCCAGATCTTCCCCCAGTTCGAGGAACAGGGATGTATTCCAGTGGTGCGGTTCTGTGGGATGCTGCTCGAAGAACCAGTGCTGGATGGGCGTCAGGGGCACGGGGCCGGTCACAATTCCCTGCTCGGCCTGAACGGGCCCACCCGCGCCGGTCACCGCTGCCAGGCCTCCGATGGTCGGATACTGAAAGAGTTGCTTGGGGGTGAGTTGAAGCCCCGCCTGATTGGCGAGGGCGATGACCTGGATGCTCAGGATGGAGTCCCCGCCCAGTTCGAAGAAGTTGTCGTGGACGCCCACCTGCTCGAGGCCGAGGACCTGCGCCCAGATGCCGGCCAGGATCTCCTCTTCTCGGGTGCGGGGAGGGACGTAGGCGGCTTCCAGTTCAGGCCGGGCCTGGTCGGGTGCGGGCAGCGCCCGGCGATCTACTTTGCGGTTGGGCGTTAGCGGCATTGCTTCCAGCACCACGAAGGCCGAGGGAATCATATAGTCGGGCAGTTTCTCTTTCAAGAAAGCCCGCAAGTCGCCGACCAGGGACGAGGGACGAGGGGCGGTGGAGGGCGCGCTTTCGTCCTCCGTCTTTCGTCCGTCGCCGTCTTTCGGCACCACGTAGGCCACCAGTCGCTTGTGCCCAGGTCTGTCCTCCCGTGCCAGGACGACGACCTCCCGCAGCGCCGGGTGACCTGCCAGCACCGCCTCGATCTCGCCCAGTTCGATGCGAAAGCCACGAATTTTGACCTGGTGGTCTGTGCGCCCCAGGAACTCGATGTCCCCGCTGGGCAGGTAGCGGGCCAGGTCGCCGGTTTTGTACAGGCGGGAGCTCACCCCTCCCGTTCTCCTCCCTGACAGGGGGACGTCTACCCCCCCCACGCCCCCCCCTGACAGGGGGGGGATAGAGGGGGGGGTGGAGGTGGGGACGCCGGAGAAACTGTCTGCCTCCG
>JAJRXB010000412.1 GCA_024276515.1 Chloroflexota bacterium | reverse complement strand
GTAGCGGCGGGCCACCAGGCGGAAGAAGAGGCTGGCTTCCAGGCGATTGAGGGGCAAGTAGCCCAGCTCATCGATGATGAGCAGCCGGGGATAGGTCAGTTGTTTGAGGACCCGTTCCAGCCGATTTTCGTGCCCGGCCTTGTTGAGCCGGCTCACCAGCTCCTCCAGGGTCAGGAAGAGGACGGAGTAGCCGGTTTCCACGGCCTTGATGCCCAGGGCGATGGCCAGATGGGTCTTTCCAACGCCGGGCGATTGGGGATGGGGTAGGCCAATGCCTTTGCCCCAGGTTTCGTTGTCACTCAAATAGTCAACCGCAATTAACCTATGTGCAGAAGGGGGAAAGATGACCACCATCAGTGAATCAGAAATCCAGATCACCGAGCGTATCCTGGCTCAAACCGGCAAGATGCTGGCTGAGTTGTTTCCTCAACAGGCCAGAGATCAAGTCCTGGACACCGTGCGAAAAAACGAGGAATGGCGAGGACGGCAGTGCATCAATCTGTTAGCGCCCGAAGCGCTCATGAGCCCCACCGCACGGCGGCTCCTGGCCTCGGAGCTGAGCCAGCGAGCCGGGGAAGGCGAAATCGGCAACCGCTGGTTCGCCGGCACCCGGTATATTGACGAACTGGAGGCTCTATGCGTCGAACTGGCGAAACGGCTGTTCCAATGCAACTTCGCGGACCATCGGTTGGTCAGCGGGATGGTGGGGAACACAGTCGTCTACCTTGCCCTGACGCAACCTGGCGACGTGGTCATGTCGTTGCCCAAGCCGGCAGGCGGTCACTCCAGCAATCGAAACGATGGTCCGGCCGGACTGCGAGGTTGCCACATCGCTGACGTGCCTTTCGATCCCTATGAAATGACGGTGGATGTGGACGCCCTTCGGACAGTTGCCCGGAGCGTGCGTCCCCAGCTCATTGCGCTGGGCTCAACCCTGACTCTCTTCCCCTACCCCTTGCGCGAGATCAAGGCCATTGCCGACGAAGTGGGGGCGTATCTCTACCTGGACGGTGCCCACCAGTTAGGGCTGATGGCGGGTGGACAGTTCCAGGATGCTTTAGGGGAGGGCGCAGATGTTCTAACCGGCTCGACGGGCAAGACACTCAGCGGTCCTCAAGGTGGACTGATTTTATGGAATGAGCCCAAACTGACCGGACGACTGCGATGGGCCATCTTCCCCGGGATGGCCGCCACACACCAGATCAATCGAGTGGCAGCCCTGGCGGTCAGCCTGGCCGAGATGTTGGCCTTTGGTCGGGAGTATATGGCTCAAATCGTGACCAATGCCCAGGCGTTAGCGCGGGCTCTGCACGAACGGGGCTTCGATGTGCTGGGTGCTCACAAGGGATATACCCGCACACACCAGGTGGCAATGGACGTGGCAAAGTATGGTGGCGGCTACGAAGTGGCAGAGCGGTTGGCTCAGGCAAACATCATTACCAACAAGAACCTGCTGCCCACCGACACGCCGGAGCAATGGAATCGCCCCAGCGGCCTTCGGTTGGGCACGACCGAGGTAACACGATTGGGGATGAAGGAGACCGAGATGGAGCAGGTGGCAGACTTCATCCATCAGGTTGTCGTGGTGGGAGAAGAGTCGGAGCGAGTAAGGAAAGAGGTGACCGCTTTCCGCGAATCCTTCCAGACCGTGGGGTACTGCTGGGAATAAGCGAGCCCGGTATCTATGGATTACGACCATCTCCGCGCCCTCTGGCACAAGGCCCTGGATGGAGCTGGCCTGCTCCCCTTTCCGCCCTGGCCAAGGGAGACCGTGGATCTGGGTCGGATGAGCCGCACATACCGCATCACCGTCGCACCGCGGGGTGTGCAGCGGGCCGGGGCGTTTCACGTCACGGCCGGCCTGAACTGGCGATGTTCAGGCTTTGCTACGACTGCGGGCTTCGTGGTTCGGAGCTTTCTCGCTTGCGCGTCAACGACATAGATATTGAAAGGCAAGCAGTGGCGGTGCAAGGAAAGGGAGATGATGAGCGAGAGACATACTTCGGCACCCAAACAACTCGCGCATTGTGTTCCTGGTTGGCCGTGCTGCATCCCGGTTGCGAATGACTGTTTCCCAGCAACAACAATAAGTGTGGCTTTCAGCCGTTAACGCGCAACGGGATTTATCAGGCCTTAATGCGCTGGTGCGATACTGCGGGGATTGAACGGTTCAGGGTTCACGACTTGCGCCACTTCTACGCTCGCCACGCTTTGCGCCGGGGCATTGATCTGGAGATGGTTCAGAAACAGTTGGGGCATAAGGACATCAGAACTATAATGATTTTATGCTGCCTCTGAAGACGAAGATAGGCGTCAGGTCCATCTTCGGCTTTCGCCGGGTGATGATGTGTGACGAAGACACAGATACGTCTTATCCCGAATTTAATGTGGGATGAGAGACGAAAGCCACCCGGTTGGGTGGCTTTTTTGTACAACTTGACTGAAAATCAAGGTGTCGGCAGTTCAAGTCTGCCCCTCTACCTCTTCCCCAGGTCCAGAACCAACTCCGCCAGGAGAGCGGCCCGCTGGGGGAGCGAGTTCACGACGACGTATTCGCTCAGCGCGTGAGAGCCCTGCCCTACTGCGCCCAGGCCATCGAGGGTGGGCACGCCCAACGTCGCCGTGAAGTTGCCATCGCTGCCACCCCCGGAGCCGACTTTGCCCAGGTCCAGTCCCAGCCGGGCCCCCACCCGCCGCGCCCGCTCGTAGAGGGCCAATCCGGCCGGCGACTCCTCAAACGGAGGGCGATTGATCCCCCCCGTCACCCGGACCTTGGTCCCTTCCAGAACCGGCGTCAGACCTAAAATGGCCGATTCCATCCGTTTGCCATCGGCGGCGGTCATCACCCTCAGGTCGAGTTCGGCCTGTGCCGACGCCGCCACCACGTTCACGCGGCTGCCTCCCCGCACGACTCCCACGTTGACTGTGACCCCCCGCGAAAGATCGCTCATCGCGTGCAATTTGAGGATTTGGTGCGCCATCTCCTCGATAGCGCTCACCCCCTTTTCCGGGTCAACGCCAGAGTGAGAGGCAACGCCGGTGATCTCCAGGTCAAAGCGTCCCACCCCTTTGCGCCAGGTGGTCAGCGGCCCGCCCCGCGACGGCTCCAAAACCAGCGCGTAGTCGCTGCGCCGGGCTTCAGCTTCGATGAGAGAGCGTGAGGTGGGACTGCCAATCTCCTCGTCGCTGGTGAGCAGGTACACCAGCCGGTGGCCCGGCGACCGGCCCGTCTCGATCAGCGCGCGCAGGGCGTATAATCCAACCACGATGCCCGCCTTCATATCGTTGACGCCAGGGCCGGTTGCCTTCCCCTGGCGCACGGCGAAAGGTCGCCGGGCTGCCTCGCCCATCGGCCACACCGTGTCAAGGTGGGCCAGCAGCAAGATTTGTCGCTCGGCCTGGCCCCAGGCAATGCGGTAGTGGTCGCCGTGCTCCGATTGGGGGATTACCTCGACAGACGCCCCCAGTCTGGCGAAGGCATCGGCGATTTGACGGCCAAGCGCGTCAACGGCCTGTTTTTTGAAGGTGGGCGAGTCGTGGTTCACCCATTCCTCCAGCGTGTCGAGCATATTGGGCTGCCGAGCGGTGAGATATTCAAGAACGACGCTCATCGAACGTTTCATCCTCTTCTGGCCCTGGTGGTTGGACGTTGCCTCGTGTCGGGGAAATCTGTCACGGGGATGACGTATTCTGCCAGGTGGATAAGCTGGTCTCCCAAAAATCGCCCGTACGTCCGGCGCAGACGAAAGCCAAACTTTTCGTAGAAGGCGCGTGCGCCGGCGTTGTCCACCGCTACCGAGACGTAGCACCGACCGACGCCGTCTGCGGCCATTGCGCCCAAACCGATTGCCAGAAGAGCGCGTCCAATGCCCCGTCGTTGATGGTCTGGATGGACGTAGATGCGGGCCAGTTCCCCCTCGGCGTCGAACCGGCGCAGGTAGTGAGCAAAGCCGACGACTGTCTCCATTTGGAGGGCCACGTAAAACCAACGAGACTCGCGCCTGATCGCCTGGCGCAGGGCATAGTGGCTGTAGGCTCGCTCCAGAAACTGCTCGCGGTTGTGGGCGGCAATACTTTGGGCGTAGGTGACGTTCCAGGTGTGGCGTGCCACCTCGGCGATGCCGGGAACGTCGGCAAGGGTGGCGGGGCGAATCTCGTACTCCATTACGCCTCCGACACGCCACGTGCCCAGGACGAGAAATCAATAGGGGCAGGAAATGACTTGCGTTCCAGCCGATAGAGGTTCGGCAATCGGGGTTGCAGGCTGCTGGCGAAGCCGGTCACGACGTATCTGCGCTGAAAATAGCTCTCGAAGATGATGCGGGTGATGTCGCGCCAGTCTCGCGCCACGTTCAGATCACGACGCTTGATGCGCTGGAGGTCCGGAGGGATCTGGACCAACAGACAATCCCGCTCGATCTCCAGGTCGGCTGCCAGGGGCCGAGGGATGTCGCCTTCCCACGAGGCATAATTGACGACAGGGATGTCCTGACCGCTCAACCAATCTTCGGTCCGTGGCCGCTGATACTGGCTGCGCACTCGCTTGCGCACGCGGTCGCTCATCAGGTGCCACTCCAACAAGAAACGGTCGGTCGTCAGGCCGGCCTGGCGTGGATTTTGCACGGATCCATAGATGTCGCGGGCGTAGCAGCGCACGATGCCGCCCAGCTTCTCGATATTCAGAGTGGCGTTCTTGCCCTCCAGCGGATCGTAGGTCCAAATGATGATGTCGATCCCCTGGCGCAACATTTGTTCTCGTTGGGCAATTTTCATTCGGTAGCCCAACCCCATCCCCTGATATTCGGGCAGCACGCCCATGCGCTGCGAGAAAAGATAGAGTTTAGCCCCCGCCATGCCCAGGTAGCCAAAGAGGAAGCCAACCAGATCGTCGTCTACGTATGCTCCCAGCAACACCCCCCCATTGTGCTGAGCAGAGATAAGGATGGTATACGGGAAGACCATCAAATCCGAATAGCCCCAGGTTGCGCGTTGAATTTCGTGACAACGACGCAAATCCGACAGGTTAGTGATAGGGCGAATCTCTACTTTCATACCTGCCGCGATCCCTTTTCCCAGAGACATAGTTTGCAAACGACGTGCCATCAGGTGATCGGCCATCGCTGCTTCTCATTGCTGCAACGTTATCAGTATAGCACTCCTGCTGAGACCGGGCAAGCATTCGCCAGGGTAAGGGCGCATTTCAGTTTTATGGCGGATTTTGTGCCAGGGCACAAACGCGGTTGAAACCGCTCCTGCAGGCCTGACGGCCAGGCGTCCACCTCCCGTGGACGCCTCGGCCTGGGGCCTTCAGGCGCGACATTAGTCGCCATCGCCTGATGCCGGGCCAGATAAAAGACGCATCCTGCCATAGAATTGAAATGCACCCCTTTTGAACACCCCCATTCAATCTGAGCCTCCACCATTCACGTTTGGCCTGTCGGGGACCCGGTGTTACAATAGACAGGAATCTGGAATTGGGGGGTCAGGAATGGGACTCGTTGGCACAACGGCGGCTTTGATCCTGGCACTGCTGGCCCAATACCGGCTGGCCGGCGGCGCGTCGCCGCTGGCGGTGGGGGTTCTGTTTCTGATCGCCGTTGGGCTGGCAATTCGCTATTTCCCCCGCTGGGAGGCAGAAGCCATCCCCCCCGCGGACCGCTCATCGGCGAAGCCCACCGCCCGACCGAGACCAACGGCGCGGCGCTGGCTCCTGGCCACGGCCTGGCTGGCACAGGGAGGGGCATTGGTGCTGGCGGCCGGGGGGGCGGGTTGGCCCTGGGACGGGCTGCTGTGGGGTCTCAGCCTGCTGGCGTTTCTGGCCGCGCTGGCCGACCGGGATTGGTGGCAGAGCCTGCACGCGCTCACCTGGAGGGAAGGCGCGGCCCTGGCAGCGGGGTTGGCCCTGGCCCTCCTGGCGCGGGCGTATCACCTGGACCGCCTGCCCCCCGTCGTCCACGGCGACGAGGCGCAATTCGGCCTCACCGCCCGGACCATCCTGCGCGGCGAGCAGCAGACACTCTTCGCCGTCGGCTGGTATCAGTTCCCCATCGCCAGCTTTGCCGTCCAGGCCGGGGTGATGCGACTCTTCGGAGACGACCTCGCCGGGCTACGCCTCTCGTCGGCCCTGTTCGGTACGCTGACACTGCTTCCGGTCTATCTGCTGGCCCGCTCAATGTTCGACCGCCGCGTGGCCCTGGTTTCGGCGGCGCTGATGGCAGTGGGCCATTGGCCGGTCCACTTCAGCCGCCTGGGGATCAACAATATCCAGACCACCTTCTTCGCAGCCTGGGCCGTGTACCTGGCCTGGCGCGCGTCGCGGACGGGGCATCGGCTGGACTATGCCCTGACCGGCCTGGCACTGGGGCTGGGTCTCTACACCTATTACGCCGCCCGGCTGATGCCCTTCGTCGTCGGCGCGATGCTGGCACTATCTTTGTGGCGCGAGCGTGGCCGTTGGGGAGGGCAGAGGAGCGCGTCGGCCCTGCTGGCGCTGGTCATCGCCGGCACGCTGACCGTAGCGCCGCAGGTCGTCTATTTTGCAAAACACCCAGAGCTGCTGATCTCCCGGCAACGGGGAGTCTTCTTGTTCAACAACCTGCCACACCTGGAGTCGGCCTACCACACCAGCGATTGGAGCGAAATTCTGCGCCGACAGGTGGTCAAGAGTCTGCTGGTCTTCAACGCCCAGGGAGATAGCAGCGGACAATACGGCTTTGACGAGCCAATGCTCGACAGGCTGACGGCCGGGCTGATGGTGGTCGGCTTCGGTCTCAGCGTGTGGCGCTGGCGACGCGGCGGACATTGGGTATTGCACCTGTGGTTTTGGCCCCACCTGTTGCTGGGCAGCGCTCTGACCATTGACGCTCCCTTCGTGCCCCGGTTGGTGGCGCTGATGCCGGTCCCTTTCGTCTGGGCCGGGGTAGCCGTGGGCGGCTGGTGGCAGCGAGTCGCCGAACAGTTGTCTGACGAGAATGAGGTGAGCGCCCGGCGGGTATGGCTGACCTCCGCCCCCGTCATCGCACTGCTGATTCTGGCCGGTTGGACGAACTACGACGCATACGTCAACCGCTACATCCGCCAGCGCCGGGCGACGCTGGATTCGACCGAGGCGGCTCGACTGTTGGCGGCCCTGCCCAACAGCACCCAGGTTTACCTGATGGGCGCGCACAACATCTACGCCGACTTCAGCACCTTCCGTTTCGTGGCCCCCAACGCCGTGGTGCAGGATGCGGTCAACGTGACCGACTGGGTCCCGGTGCGCCGGCCAGATGCCCCAAACGTTCTGTTCCTCCTCTGGCCTTCGCACCTGGATCGGTTGCCCTATCTGCAACGCATTTACCCCGACGGCGACTATCGGCCCTATCTGGACCAGAAGGGCAACCTGATGTTCGCCACCTACCTCGTCCCGGCTCAGACCATCCGTCGGCGACAGGGGTTGGCGATTGCCCCCTCCCCGGCCGATGAGCCGGTCGCCCAGACCTGGCAGGGGACGCTCTGGCTACCCGACGACGGTCCGCGCCAGTTTTGCCTGTCGCCGGGGGACTGGGCTTATCTCCAAATCAACGGCGTCCGCGCAGATGGCTCCTGCGACGACGCGGTCCTCACCCTCGACCTGCCCGCCGGCCCGCATCCGGTCGAGGTCGGCGGGGCGGCAGATAGAGAATCAAACGAGGTGAAACTGTACTGGCGGCGGGAGGGAGATGGGTGGGAGGAAGTGCCTCGTCACTTGCTGTGGGACGAAGTGTGGCCCGGCGGGCTGTTGGGCACTTTTGAGCAGGCGGGAACTCCCCTTCGACGAGAGATTGTCCCCCTCGTCGCCTACCGGGACTTCGCCCGCGAGTTGACCGGCACGGTGCAGGCCACCTGGGTCGGCTGTCTGACAGTGGAGACGCCGGGCGAATACGAGTTTCGCGTCCGGTCGTTCGATGGCGCACGCCTGGTGGTAGATGGTCACCCCCTCATCGAGGACGGCCACCGGGGGACGGTGGGGGAAGCGAGCACCCGCGTCAGGTTGGCGGCCGGCGACCACTCCATCCGGCTGGAGGCACTCTTCCCCAACAGGCCGC
>JAJRXB010000411.1 GCA_024276515.1 Chloroflexota bacterium | reverse complement strand
GCCCCAGGTGACTGTCACCTGCAGGGCCGTAGGTAAAGAGTCGCCTACATCGTGCCAGACAATGGTCGCGAATTCCGGCTATCTTTGCAGGTGACAGTCACCTTCTGCCCCCTCAAAAGGGGAAGTACGGTTGTAGTATTAGGGGATGAGGGGATTCAGCCTTGAGATTTATCTCCTAATCCCCAAATCCCGGCGAACAAGGCGAACAGTTACGGTGAGGAAAACTACCGTGCCCCAGACGATTGATTTTGTGATTAAGGGCCGGCGCGTCTATACACCTGACGGGTTTATGCCGTTGGCAGTGGGGGCGCAAGACGAGAAAATTGTGACCATTACCGGTCTCGAAAACGCGCCCCGTGGTCGAGAGGAATACGACGCCGGAGATAATCCGGTTCTGCCAGGCATCATTGACCCCCACACCCACATGCGGGAGCCGGGTTACACCCGGCGTGAGGATTGGACCAACGGCACGCGAGCCGCCGCAGCCGGGGGTGTTACCTGCGTGCTCGAGCAGCCCAACTCGGTCCCTCCTGTCAACTGTGCTGAGAATTTCCGTCTCAAGCGGGAGATTGCCTCGGCCAAGGCGGTGGTTGATTTCGGCCTCTTGGGCGGCGCCGGAGAGGGCACAATCCATCAAATGGCGGAGCAGGCAGCGGAGGGGGCCGTGGCCTTCAAGACCTACCTGTGGTCTTATCCCGATCGCAGCGACGAGTTTGATGGGATTCATACCATTGACGATGGAGTTCTCTATCAAATCTTTGAACAGGCGGCTGATCTGGGCCTTCCATCCTGTGTTCACGCCGAAAATTATCGCCTGGTCAGGACGTTCTCCAATCGTATGCTTCAAGAGGGACGGCGGGCGCCGATTGACCATCAAAAGGGCCGCCCGGTCGTGGCCGAGGTGGAGGCCGCGTGGCGGGCTATGATCATCGCCCGGGAGACGGGAGTCCAGTTGAACTTGCTTCACATTTCCTCTGGATCGGCTGCCACTGCGGTCAAAGCATGGCGGGGAATGGGAGGACAGGGCGTGACGGTTGAAACCTGTCCTACCTACCTGACCCTGACCGAGGAGCGACTGAACGAGATCGGCCCCTATGCCAAAATCAACCCCCCGCTTCGCTCTGCCGAAGAGCAAGAGATTCTGTGGGATCGCATCGCCGATGGCACCATTGATACGATTGGCACCGACCACGCTCCCCACGAATTTGAGGCCAAGGAGAAAGGATGGCGCGACATCTTCGCGGCTCCGGCCGGCGCGCCAGGGGTTGAGACCAGCTTGCGGGTGATGCTCACTCACGTCAATGCCGGCCGGCTCAGCCTGGAACGGTTGGTCGAGCTGATGTCGGTTAACGTGGCCCGTGTTTACGGTCTTTACCCGCGCAAGGGAGCCATTGCCGTGGGATCGGACGCGGATTTCGTGGTCGTTGACCTGGAGCGTCGGGAGCGCATTGACCCCAAACGACTACACGTGAAGGACCCGCGAGTGGCCCGCATATTTGAAGGGTTCGAGGCAGTCGGAGCCCCTATCTTGACTGTCGTCCGGGGTAAGCCCGTTATGCGAGACGGTGAGGTCATCGGCGAGCCGGGCTATGGAGGGTTTATCTCCCGGCAGAATTGATACGGCAGAGGGTGACTCACACATTGAAGGAGAGCAATATGACTCGAGTAGGCTTTGCGACAGGATACGACCCTTCGTTGACCATCTCCCAGATGACCGCCTGGGTACAGAAAGCTGAAGAGCGAGGGTACGAGGTTGGTTTTTTCTCCGAAACCATTGGGCTGGTGCGCGGTTCGGTCCCGACCCTCAGCGCTTTTGCCCTGGCTACCAAGAACATCACCCTGGGAACCACCCAGGTGGTGCGCCTGCGAAGCCCGGTGGTGATGGCCCAAACACTGGCTTCTTTGGACGAAATCTCAAATGGACGGATCATTCTGGCTCCCGGCGCCTGCACCAAAGCCCATGCCCTGCGGCACTCGCTGGAGCCCCAGGACCCTGTTTTGACCCTGACTGAGTGGGTTGAGTCGATCCGGCAGATTCTGACCGGCGAGACGATCACCTTCAAAGGTCAGGTGGTCAATCTTGAAAACGTCGGGTTGAGCTGGAAGCCGGTTCGCCAGCACATTCCCTTCTGGATTGCAGCCACCAGCCGGACGGGACTGAAGCTTGCCGGGAAGATAGGCGACGGCGTTCTCTTGAATGCGATTGCTTCGCCGGAATACACTGCCAACGCCATCAAGATTGTCAGGGAGGCAGCGGAGGAAGCAGGGAAGGACTGGTCGGAATTTGAAGTGGCCCAATTGATCAATTGCTCGGTTGAGGATGATCGGGGGCAGGCTTTCGACCAGATCCGTTGGGAAGTAGCCAGCAAGTTCACGCCCATCCAGGCTCCTTTTAATGCGGGGCCTCGCCTGCGAGTGGGCGAACCCTATATCAACAAAGAAGACCTGCCAATTTTCGCAGAAGCCTATCGCAAAGGGGGCAAAGAGGGCCTGATCAAGGCGATTCCTGAGTCTTATGTTGCCGGATTGACCGCCAGCGGCACACCCGCCGACGTTGTGGATAAAGTGCAGAGGTATCGTGACGTGGGAGTCAAGCTTCCACTCCTGCGGCCGGCTGCTGTGCATCAAACGCAACGGTTATTGGACCTCTTCGCCCCGAAATAGTTAGTACCTCATCAAGGTAGTTTTGACAAGTTAGAGCAAGCCCCTATGGAAGCGCAAAACAGCTTATCAAAATCAGGTTGATGAGGTATTAGTTAGCCATTTTGTCCGTTTTGCCAATCCAGGGAACATGGTATAGCATGTGCCAACCTCTTTTAGCTCCTCAAAGGGTTACTACTCAGCCCTTCGCCTGGGGCTAAACCCCCAGGCTCATAGCTGAAGCCGACTGAAGTCGGCTGGGCCTGAGGACGCTTCAGCGTCCTTTAGCTTCTAGCCCTGAGCTTTTAGCTCGGGGCGAAGGTAACAGGCTGAGTAGTAACCTCAAAGGTAACCAATCTCCTCGGCGAAGAGGCTGCAAATGCAAACAAGGCTAAAACGTTTCCGCTTTGAACGAATGTTGGACCTCCTGCTGCCGCTGATAGCTGTAGTGGGCGCGCTGATTATCGGGGCGGTCATCCTGGTGCTGTTGGATAAAAACCCGCTCGACGCCTATCAAGCAATGATAACCGGCGCCTTTGCCAATAAAAATGGGTTAGCTGACACCCTGGTCAAAGCCACACCGTTGTTACTGGTTGGGCTGGGTATTGTTATTGCCTTTCGAGCCAGCGTCATCAACATCGGGGCCGAGGGCCAGTTGATTGTAGGGGCGATGCTGACTACCTATCTGGCCCTCGAATTGGGCGAGGCGCTGCCCGGTTTTGTGGTCATAATTATCTGCCTGCTGGCCGGCAGTTTCATCGGGGGGGTATGGGCAGCAATCCCCGGTTATCTAAAAGCACGACTGGGCGTCAATGAAATTCTCAGCACCATTATGATGAACCAGATCGCCATTCAGATCAGCTTTTTTCTGCTGCGCGGCCCCATGATTGACCCCGCCGAGATCGAAGCCGGCACCAACATTCCCCATTCCGCCCGCCTACCCAAGGCCACCGATTTACCCCGTTTCACCGACGTTGCCAGGTGGCTGGGCTTCCCCGGGTCGGCCAAAGATTTGGGGTTAACTGGCTTTAGCAAAGAATTGTATGGCCTGCTGGTCGAGCCAACCCGTCTGCACACCGGGTTGCTCATCGCCATCATTATGGCCATTCTGGTCTACGTTTTCCTGTGGCGCACGACCATCGGCTATCGCATCCGGGCAGTTGGCCTTAATCCGAGCGCGTCCCGCTATGCCGGCATTGACGTGCCCGGGTACACGGTGCTATCAATGGCCTTAAGTGGCGCGTTTGCCGGATTGGCCGGCGCCGTAGAAATACTGGGCCTGCATCACCGTATGTTTGAGCCGTTGGCCGTCTCGGCCGGATATGGCTTCTCCGGCATTGTGGTGGCTCTCTTTGGCAAACTGCATCCTTTGGGGGCAATTCCTTCGTCGCTTCTGTTTGGCGGCCTGCTGGTGGGCGGCGACAAAATGCAGCGAGCTGTGCAGGTGCCCCAAGTTTTGGTAACGGCCCTGTTGGGCCTGGTCGTCCTCTTCGTCGTCAGCAGTGAAATCTGGTCCCGACGGCGTGCCAGCCGCCGGGTCTCAACTCAATCAATCCCGGAGACAACCTCATGAGTGGCGAATTGAGTGTCCTGGCAATTATCGTGGGTATTGCCCACTCCGGCTTGCGGTTGGCAACTCCCTATCTCTACGCCGCCATCGGAGAGATGTTTGCCCAACGCTCCGGTGTGCTGAATCTGGGCGTTGAGGGCATTATGCTGATGGGTGCATACAGCGGCTTTTTTGTCACCTTCAAAACCGGCAACTTGTTGCTGGGTTTGCTGGCTGCGGCCACGGTTGGAGCCTTGATGGGCCTGGCTATGGCCTTCGTCAGTGTCACCCTTCAGGCTCAGCAAGGCATCAGCGGCATCGGCCTTTTTATGTTTGGGTTGGGAGCCTCCAGCCTGCTTTTTAAGACCACGCTGGGTACCGTCGAAGGGGTTGAGGGTTTCCCGGAACTGAGATTTTGCCTGTCCAGCCTGGGACTCAATTCAAACTATTGCCTGAGTCAAATACCGATTCTGGGTGAGATTTTCCTCAGACACAACATCCTGGTCTACGGAGCTTTTGCCCTGGTGCCCATTGCCTGGTGGGTGCTCAACAAAACCACCTGGGGGCTTAGCATTCGGGCGGTGGGCCAAAACCCGCAGGCAGCCGATTCGTTGGGTGTGAGCGTGGCCCGGGTGCGTTACGTCACCGTTACCCTGGGAGGGATGTTGGCCGGGATTGCCGGCGCTTCGCTCTCTATTTCCCTGCTGAATATCTTTCAAGAAAATATGACTAATGGCCAGGGGTTTATCGCCGTTGCCCTGGTCTATTTTGGCAGTTGGGCCCCGCTTGGCGTCCTGGCCGGGGCTATGCTTTTCAGCCTGGTCAACGCCTTGCAATTGTGGGTACAGGTTCTGGGCCTGAATATCCCGTCCGACGTAGCGGTTATGCTCCCCTATCTACTGACGATCATCACCCTGGCCTTTCCCTTCAGGCGTGCCTTGCAACCCGCCGCGCTCACCAAGCCATTTGAACGAGGAGAAAGTTGACAATTAGCCGCCGGAGAGATCTCTTGGAAAGTCGGCCACAACAGGGGCACCGCTTCGGCACCTGGGGGTGCCTCGCTCCTCATCGCACCGGCGGAGTGAGCACCCCCAGGTGCGAACGGCATTTTCCGAGAGACCTCTGGACCGAAAGGAGGTGGTGCGGCGCGATGCCAACCGTTGCTTGAGTACCGTTTTTCCAGAAGACGATTTTTCTACACTATGGAGGAGAAAAAAATGAGCAAAAGACTATTCTGGCCGTTGACCCTACTGGTCGCCTTGGCCCTGATTGCCGCCCAGTGCGCGGCGCCAGCGACCGAAGCGCCGCCACCAGCCAAGACCGAAGAAGCGGCTCCGGCCAAGACCGAAGAGGCAGCCCCGGCCGAGGGCGCTGCTCTGGACATTGAACCCATCCGCATTGCCATTGTTATGCCCAGCACCACCACCGACCTGGCCTGGAGCCAGGCCATCTTCGATGCCCTGCTCCGCATCCAGGAAGAGGCCGGTGGCGAAGACGTGGTTGAGATCGCCTACTCCGAAACGATGTTCAACGTCACCGACGCGGCGGCCGCCCTCCGGGACTATGCGGCGGATGGCTACGACCTGGTCATCGCTCACGGCACGCAGTACGGCAGTTCTCTCTTTGAAATCGCCCCCGACTTCCCCGACACCAGCTTCGCCTGGGGCACGGCCACCGATACCGGGGAAGGTGAAGGCCTGCACAACATCTTTGCCTACGAAGCTCGCGCCGAGCAAGGCGGCTACGTCAACGGCGTCCTGGCCGCCAGCCTGTCCAAGTCCGGCGTCATTGGCGTGGTCGGCCCGGTCGAGGCCGGTGACGCCAAGCTCTACATTGACGGCTTCGTGGCCGGAGCCAAAGCCACCAACCCCGACATCACCGTCAACGTCTCCTACACCGGCTCCTTTGGCGACACCGCCCTGGCGGCCGAGGCGGCCAACACGCACATCAACGCCGGGGCCGACGTCCTGACCGGCTCGGCCCAGCAGGTGGTGGGCGCTATCGGCGTGGCCAAAGAGAAGAACGTCCCCTGGCTGGGCACCCAATCCGACCAAAGCCCGCTGGCTCCCGACATCGTCGTTGCCACCCAACTCTATGACTGGCACGACACCTTGCTCGATATGATCAAAAAGCACCAGGCCGGCGAACTGGGCGGCACTGCCTACCAGTTGACCCTGAAAAATGGCGGGCTGACGATGCTTTACAGTGACAGCCTGCCTGAAGAGGCCGTCGCCGCGGCCAAAGAAGCTGAAGCCGGCATTATCAGCGGTGAGATCACCATAGACATAGAATAATCTCCAAGCTCTGATGGGGGTGCGATAGCTCTATACCTGTGCTGCCGCACGCCCGACCCTCTCCCCTGTCCCCTCTCCCTAAGTAGGGGGAGGGACGGGGAAGGGGTGAAACCGCCGGTGAGATTCAAGTTCGTTTATAGACCAGATGGTACCGTAACTGAGATAGATGATGGCGAAAAACAATTTGCTACCCTCCGGCCTGCCACGCATCGAGTCGATGGAGATGCGCGGCATTGTCAAAAGGTTTCCCGGTGTACTGGCCAATGACCACGTTGATTTTGACGTGAAAGCCGGGGAGATCCATGCCTTGCTGGGTGAAAACGGGGCTGGCAAAAGTACGCTGATGAAAATTCTCTACGGACTTTATCAGCCCAACGCCGGTGAAATTTTGCTGAATGGTCAGCCCATCCACATCCACTCCCCGGCCGACTCCATTCGTTACGGCATTGGGATGATTCACCAACACTTTATGCTGGTCGACTCGCTGACCGTGGCCGAAAATGTGGCCCTGGGGCTTAAGTCTTCCCGTGAACCGCGACTCGACCTGGATCGAGTCACAACGCGCATTCGCGAGCTGTCCAAAAATTATGGCCTGCAGGTAGATCCCGATGCTTATGTCTCCCAACTAGCTGTGGGACAGCAACAGCGGGTCGAAATCATCAAAGCCCTCTACCGGGGGGCAGCCCTGTTGGTGTTGGATGAGCCCACGGCTGTTCTCACCCCCCAGGAAGTTGATGACCTATTTGCCATTCTCAGACAGATGGCCCAAGATGGCCACGCCCTGATCTTCATCTCTCACAAGCTTCACGAAATTCTGGATCTGACCGACCGGGTCACGGTCCTGCGTGATGGCAAGGTCATTGGCACCCGGCTCACGGCAGAGGTGACTAAAGAAGATCTGGCCCGGATGATGGTGGGGCGGGACATTTTGCTGGAACGCGTGCGTCCGCCGGCGACCGTTGGCGAAGTTCGACTCAAATTGGATAGGGTCACTGCGGTGAACGACGACGGCGCACCGGTTCTACGTAATGTGAGCCTGGAAGTGCGCAGTAGCGAAATTGTCGGGGTGGCTGGGGTGTCTGGCAACGGGCAACGACAACTGGCCGAAGTCATCGCTGGCTTGTGGCCCGTCACCGAGGGTCGGATTTTTCTAGAAGGTAGGGAGGTGACAAACCTGCCCCCCGCCGAAATGCTTGAGGCCGGTCTCTCTTACATTCCTGAAGAGCGCATGCATGATGGCGCCCTCAAAGAGTTTAGTGTCGCCGAAAATCTAATCTTGCAAGACCACATCCGCGAGCCATACAGCAAAGGCATCTTTTTGGATTTCAGGCATATTGCCCGGCACGCCCAGGAAATGATCCGCAAGTTTGACATCAAAACCCCCAGCCAGGAAACCCCCCTCAAAAACCTTTCCGGCGGCAATATCCAAAAACTGATTCTGGCGCGGGAATTGGCCCGCAAGCCGCGCGTTTTGATTGCGGCCCAGCCCACCCGGGGGGTTGACATCGGCGCGACAGAATACATCCACAATCAACTCCTCCAGCAACGAGCCGAAGGGCTGGCTACTCTCCTCATCTCCGAAGACCTGGACGAAATCCGCGCCCTCTCCGACCGCATTATTGTTATGTTCGGCGGTGAAATTATGGGTATCGTGGATAACGATCAAACCACTGTGGAGGAATTGGGGCTAATGATGGCCGGAGAGAAAAAAGATTTGCAAAGCTTGGGGGTCGCGCGCTAGGGGCTGGAAGTGAGAAAAGTTCCGGCCTCCTAGCTCCCCAGCTTGCTCATTCCCCCCACGCGGTCAGCACTTCCTTTTGCCCGGCCTTCATCGCGCGCAGCAGGGCGTCCTGGTCCACCGGCAGGCTCATCACCCGCACGCCGACCGCGTTGGTGATAGCGTTGGTGATGGCCGGGTTGGTGGGGATGCTGGGCAATTCCCCCACCCCTTTGGCCCCGTAGGGACCGTCGCTGGTTTCGTGCTCCACAATAAAAGAAACAATCTCTGGCGTGTGCTTGATACTGGGTATCTTGTAGCGGGCCAGCACGTTTGTCCAGGGGACGCCGTTCTCCACGATGTAGTGTTCGGTGAGGGCGTTACCTATGCCCATCACGATGCCCCCTTCTACCTGACCTTTCAGCGTTTGAGGATTGATGGCCCGTCCCACGTCGTGGGCGCCGATCACTTTGAGCACGCGGACTTCGCCTGTTTCGGTGTCTACCTCTACCAGCGCCGCCTGGACGGCAAAACTGAAGGCGACGTGCATGTCGCCGCCGGTCCCCAGCGGTTGAGTCTCAGGTGCCCAATACTCAAAGGAAAGCCGGGTGGGACGTCCCTCCTCCTGCGCCCAGCGGATGGCCTCTTCGATGCCGATGGTTCGTCCATCCGCCCGAATCTGGCCGTCGGCGAAGACCAGTTGGTCGGGGGGCAGCTCCAGGTGCTCCGAAGCGACGCTGGCCAGCATGTCGCGCATGCTGCGCGCCGCGTAACGGGCGGCGTTGCCGCTGACGTAGGTCTGGCGGCTGGCGGTGGTGGGACCGCCGTCGGGGGTCAGGTCGGTGTCGGAGAGGAGGACCCGCACCCGGTCGTAGGGCAGGCCCAACTCTTCGGCCGTTATTTGGGCCAACACGGCCGGCAATCCCTGGCCCATCTCCGCCGACGAGGTGCGGACTTCGGCCATCGCGCCCCGAAGTGGGTCCACCCACACTTCGATCTCGGCTTCGGCCTTGTCGGGCGCGCCACCCCCCAGCCCTGTGTTCTTGTAGGCCGCCGCAATCCCCCAGGCCCGCACTTTGGTTGCCCGGTCCCCAATTTCCCAGTTTACCGATTCCCGGATTCCAGCTTCTACTTTATCCAGACATTCCAGCAACCCCACGCTCTCGCGCAACACCTGACCGGTGCAGGTGACGGAGCCGACCCGCAGCGCGTTGATGCGACGGAACTCGATGGGGTCCAGTCCCAGTTCGTGGGCCAGGATGTCCATGTTGCTTTCGACGGCGAAGGCAGATTGGGTGACGCCGAATCCGCGGAAGGCTCCGCCGGGGGGGTTGTTGGTGTACATGGCGTAACAGTCCACTTTGACGTGGGGCACGTCGTAGGGGCCGGAGGCGTGGGTGGTGGCGCGGGTCATCACCTTTTCGCCCAGGCTGGCGTAGGCGCCGGTGTCGCCGTAGAGTTCGGCTTCGACGGCGGTCAGGCGACCATCTCTTTTCGCCCCCGTCTTCACCCGGATGAGGGTGGCGTGTCGCTTGGGGTGGGTGATGAGCGACTCGCTCCGGCTGTAGAGCATCTTCACCGGGCGGCCGGTGACCTGGGCCAGCAGCGCCACGTGAATCTGGCCCATCACGTCCTCTTTGCCGCCAAAGCCGCCCCCTATCAACGTGCCGACCACGCGCACCTGTTCCGGTTACAGCCCCAGGCTGGCGGCGATTTGATCCCGGTCGGCGTAGGGTATCTGGCTGCCCACGTAGACTGTCACTTTATCGTGGACGGCGGTCACGCCACGCTGCGCGTTGGGGTCGGTCTGTCCGCCGAAGCGCGAGGGGTCGTAGCCGGCCGGCACACCGATGGCGCACTCCGGCTCCAAAAAGGCGTGCTCGGTGGTCGGCGTGCGATACGTCCGCTCGACGATCACGTCTGCTTCGGCAAAACCGCGCTCCACGTCCCCTTTACGGACTTTGATGTGTTTGAGCAGGTTGCCCTCCGGTCGCTCGGCGTGGACGACGGGCGCGTTGGGCTGACGAGCGGTCACGGGGTCGGGCACGACGGGCAGCGGTTCGTAGTCCACCTCGATGAGATCCAGCGCCTGGGCCGCGATTTCCGGCGTATCGGCGGCGACGATGGCCACCGCATCGCCCACGTAGCGCACCACGTCGTAGCAAAGGACGGGCCAATCGTTTTCGATGAGGCCGTGGTTTTTGTCGCCCGGCACGTCCTGATGGGTCAGCACGGCACGCACGCCGGGCAGGGCTTGGGCCTGGTCGGTGTGGATGGCTTTGATCCGGGCGTGAGGCACGCCGGCACGCCGGGTGCGGGCGTAGAGCATGCCGGGAAAGTGGTAATCGTCGGTATACATGGCCGCGCCGGTGACTTTTTCTACCACGTCGGGGCGGGGCACCGGCCGCCCGACGACGC
Organism: Chloroflexota bacterium; assembly: GCA_024276515.1. Taxonomy (GTDB): domain Bacteria; phylum Chloroflexota; class Anaerolineae; order 4572-78; family NAK82; genus JAJRXB01. Next base: position 9,646 of record JAJRXB010000411.1, on the reverse strand, counting down.
GGAGCGGGGGCTTGGTTTTGGGAGGCCGGGGGCCAGGGGCCGAGGGCTGGGAACCGACCCCCATCTCGTCGGCGGCGGCTTTGATGGCGTTGATGACGCTCACGTAGCCGGTGCAACGGCAATAGGTATCTTTGAGGGCAACTTTGACGTCGTCGTCGGTGACGGGCTCGCCGGCGTTTGCCTTTTCGTTCAGCAGGGCGACGCCGGTCATAATCAGGCCGGAGGTGCAAAAGCCGCACTGCACCGCGCCGTGGTCAATGAAGGCTCGTTGCAGGGGATGGAGATTGGAGGATAGAGATTGCTCTCTGCTCTTCGGGGCCAGGCCCTCGATGGTCAGCACTTCGCGTCCCTGGGCTTTGAAGGCAGGGAAGATGCACGAGTTGACAGGCTGTCCATCCACCAGCACGGTGCAAACGCCACACTCCGCCTCGTTGCAACCGATTTTGGTGCCGGTCAGGCCCAGGTCGTAGCGCAGCACCTCGGCCAAAAAACGGGATTCGGGAACATCCATCTCTATGGGGTTGCCGTTCACCGTCATTCTCAAAGCAGGCATCGCGTTCGAACCTTTCCTGCTGATTACGCACTTTTGCGCTAGCCCCCGTTGCCCAGCAGTCCCAGATGCGAGTGGTCGCCGATGGTGAATTTGTAGGCGCGGGGGCGGATGGGGGATCGGTGGATGACCACGTGCCGTCCGATGAGGCTATCCTCGATGCGATGGTCCAGGTTGCGAATCTGGCTATACTCCAGCACGATGGAACGGCTGATCTCGGCGTTTTCGATGTGCACGTGGTGGTAGATCGAGGTGAAGGGTCCCACGTAGGCATTGACGATGCGGGTGTCTTCGCCGATGATGGCCGGGCCACGGACCACGCTGTTGATGATCTCGGCTCCTTTCTCAATCGTGACGCGGCTGTCTACTTCGGAATCGCGATTCACGTACCCTTCGATGCGCGGCTCCAGCTCTTCCAGCACCAGGCTGTTGGCTTCGAGCATATCGCCCGGGCGTCCGGTATCGATCCACCAGCCTCGATGGATGTAGGGGGAGACAAAATAGCCGTGCTCGATGAGCCACTGGATGGCGTCGGTGATCTCCAATTCACCCCGCCAGGAGGGGGTGATGCTGTTCACCGCCTCGAAGATGTGATGGTCGAACATGTAGATGCCGACCAACGCCAGGTCGCTGGGAGGCTCTTTGGGCTTCTCGATCAGGCGCACGATGCGGCCATCGGCGTCCAGTTCGGCCACGCCGTATTGTTCCGGCACGTCCACGCGGGTGAGCACAATCTGGCTGTTGTGGTCGCTGTTGGCAAATTGGGCGATGAGGGGACTGATGCCTCCCTGGATGACGTTGTCGCCCAAAAACATCACAAACCGGTCGTCGCCCAAAAAATCTTGCGAAATTTTCACCGCGTGGGCCAGGCCCAACGGCGCTTCCTGGTGAATATACGTGATCTTCACTCCCCAGCGCCCGCCCCGCCCAACCGCTCGTTGAATTTCCTCGGCTGTGTCTCCCACCACGATGCCGATGTCGGTGATGCCGGCGTCGCGGATGGCCTCGATGACGCGGAAGAGCACCGGCTTGTTGGCGACCGGGATGAGTTGCTTGGCGCTGGTATAGGTGAGGGGATACAGGCGGGTGCCCTTGCCCCCACTCAGAACGAGTCCCTTCATCTGTCAAAAGCTCCCTGGCTATGCAAAGCAGCAGATCAGCAAATCAGCAAATCGGCACATTCGGCAGAGTTTGTAGATTCGCTGATTTGCTGATTTCTGACTACTGACTGCTGTAATACCGTTCCAGGCTGGCGTCGAAGGGGGCGTTGAGCAACACCGCCCCCACCAGGCGGGCGTTGACTTTCTCCAGCCGGTCTTTGGCGGCGCGCACGTGGTCGCGGCGGGTGTCGCCCGCTTTTACCACCAGCAGCACGCCATCCACCTTGCTGGCCAGCAGCGAGGCGTCGGTGACGGCCACCACCGGCGGCGCGTCGAAGAGCACCACGTCGGCCCGCTCGACCAGCCGGGCGATGACCTCGTCCATTTTGCGGGCGGCCAAAAGCTGGCTGGGGATGGGGGGGAGCGGACCGCTGGTCAGCACCTTGAGGGTGCTGTCGGGGACGGGTTGCAGTGGCGGATCGTTGAAAGCGGATTCGGTGCGGAACATATCGCTCAAGCCCTGTTCGTTGGAGAGACCAAAAAGCTCGTGCTGGCTGGGCCGCCGCAGGTCGGCGTCTACCAGGATGATCTCCCGGTCGCCGTCGGCCATGGCCACGGCCAGGTTGGCCAGCGCGGCACTCTTCCCTTCGCCGGGGCCGGAGGAGGTGACGAGCAACGTGCGCAGCGGTTCGTCCACGCTGGCGAATTCCAGGTTGATGCGCAGCTCACGGTAGGCCTCGGCTGCGGGCGAGGTGGGATCGGTCAGGGTGATGATTGAGTCCATAGGTTTGAGTGTGCCTCCCCTTTGGGAAATAATGCGTGTTGCGTGAAGCGTGAAGCGTGTTATGCCTCACGTTTGACGTTTCACGCAACACAGCTTACGCGCTGCGCCGGGCGGGGATGAGCCGGCGCCGCTCCGGCGCCCCTCGCTCGCCCCCATCAGACGGGGTGGAGGGGATACTGCCCAACACAGCCACGCCGATGACCCGTTCCACGTCGGCCGCCGAGCGGATCACGTCTTGCTCCAGCCATTCCAGGAAGAAGACGACCAGCAGGCCGACGAGCAGACCAAACAGCCCGCCGGCGGCGGTGTTGATTTTGGTGTTGGGCGAGTATTGCTGGTAGCCCAGATTCCACACGTTGTCCAAAATGCTGACTTCGATGCGGTCTCGCTTGTCCTGCCGCTGGTTCCAGGCGTCCCGCTCTTCCACAAAGACCTCGGCCATGGTCTGGGCGATGGTCATCGCCACTTCGGGGTCGGTGTCGCGGGCTTCGATTTGCAGAGTGAAGGTGTCGGCCGCCGGACTCACGAAGAGCTTGTCCAGCAGGGCCGTGGTGTTCATGTCGAGCTGGGCGCGGTCAATGACCTCCTGGGCCATTTTGTGGGTGCGGATGTTTTCCACGTAGTTGCGCAACAGGTCTTTGGTGGTGATGCTCAGGCCCCAGTCGGCGCGGGCCGGGTTGACGCTTAGCTTGACGCTGGCGCTGTAGACCGGCGTTTGCAGCTTGCTGAAACCAAAGGCGCTGGCGGCCGCGACCAGGGCCACCAGGATCACAATCCAGCCACGTTTGCGAAAGATGCGCAGGTAATCGGTTAGTTCCATCAGCCAGCTACTCCTCAGTCGGTTGTTGGGTATTCTACCATCGGGCTATGGCAATGACAAATGACATCGCTATTGCTATCTTCCAAGCCACCGTCGCCGGCCGGGGACTTCGGCCAGCACGCTGATGCCCATCGCTTCTCAAATTTCTGCAATGGCTACTGATAAGCCCGGCTACGATGCCGCACGGCAACAATATCAATCGTTTGATCCTGATCGGAAATGGCGTACACCACCCGATAACTCCCCACCCGGATGCGCCATAAATTTTCTTCGCCAGATAGTTTGCGACAACCTCTTGGGCGAGGTTCTCTGGCCAGGGCTTCTATCTTGGGAAAGATTCTACTCACCACGGCGGCGTCGAGGGCCTCAAGTTCCTTGCGAGCCGAGCGAGCAAATGTGATGGTGTAATCACCCATCTAGCTTACCCTGTTGACGCAATCGCTCCTTGACAGATTCGAGTGATTCTCGGGGCTCATCAGATCGCAGGCGAGCCGTGACACTGTCATAGAAATCTTCCCAGAGTTCCCCATATTTTCTCAGGTCAATGAGCACAGCAGTTTTTCGCCCTTTGTCATCTACCACGAATTGAATGCCCTCCATAAATCGAACCTCCTTCGTCATACCCTGTCATCTTCTCCACCGTCGCCGGCCGGGGACTTCGGCCAGCACGCTGATGCCCATCGCTTCCAATTCTTCGCGCCCGCGCACGCTGTCGTCCAGATAGTCGAGGAAGAAGCAGAGGGCAACGCCGGCGATCAGGGCCAGGATCAGGCGCATCGGCAGGTCAAGTCGCTGGCTGAGACTGGGGGGCACGGGGCTCACACTGGGGCCATCGAAGAGGACGATTTGTGGCTGCTCCAGTCCCAGGCGGCCAAAGTAAGCCGGCGCCTCTTGGGGCAAGACTTCGATGGCGGCGTTGAGGATGGCCAGCGCCTGATCGGGGTCGCCCCAGGTGACGCGGAGGGTGACGACCCGGTGAACTTTCTCCGAGGCGGTGGAACTCTGGATGACGCCGGCCGGCACCTGGACCCCCTGATCTGCCAGCCGTTGGCTGACCGCCTGGGCCACGGCCCGGCTGCTCACGAAGAGGCTGAGGTCGTCCACCAGGTACTCGGTCGCCTGCGGCGCGGTGAGGCGTGGATCGAAACCCATCCCCTCCACCGCTTCCAGCGGCGGCACGTCCACCAGCACCCGCGCCGACGCCTGGTATTGGGGCGGCGGTGGGCGGCGCAGCGCCAGGCTGACCACCAGCACCACGCCGAAGAGCAGCGCCGGGATCCAGATGCGTTTCCACACAATGTGCCAGTATTGGCGAAGCTCCATGTTGCCTCCAGATTCGATCAGCCCAGCCCGACCGAGACTTCTGCGGGGGTTTTCCTTCTTTGTTCGGTTCGGTCAAAGTCGCTATCCAGGCTCACGATAGTCAGGTTATATTTCTCGGCAGCCACATACTGGTAAGCATCGTCAAAATCCAGGTCAAATCGCTCCATCGCGTGAAGGAGATCCCGCGTGTCCTCGGGCTCAAGGCGAATGAGGGCAACGGCTCCCTCTTCAAAGGTATCCTGAACAAAACGCAACAGAGCTTCAGTCTGGTTCAACTTGCTTAAGATTACCCCGAGGGGGTGAAAGGCAAAATCGGTGATGGCGAGACGCTCTGACGGGACATAGCTGAGGAAACGACCGACCTCTTCAGATTTCTCCTGCTCCAGGAGACGCTCGAGCCACACATTGGTATCTACCAGATACATAGATCAGTCCCCTCGCCACTCCAGTGCCTTTTTCTGAAGTTCTAGCGACGTATATTGGTCGCGATAGCTTCTCAAGGCCCCTGCCCAATCCTGCCGCAACGTTCTCCCAGATTTTCGCGCCCGCTTTTCCAGCAGGAATTGGGCAAAGTCCCATACCTCCTGCTGAAGATGGGGCGGCAACTCCTTAACCAACTCGTCAATCCTTTTCATAGCTTCACCTCTAATGACCTTGCTCTCGCCTCTGGTGGGGGCTGAGAAACCCGTTTCTATGACATAACCGCACTTTCCGCTCAGATCACAAAAAACGTCAGAACCAGCCACTTGCTTTAGTTTAGGCGAAATGCGACAACTCGTCAAACGCCGGTGAACTCGCGCCACTTCTCCTCGACGAAAGCGCGTAGCTCTCGTTTGAAACGGTGGACGCTGAAACGTTCGGCGTGGCGGCGAATGACAGCCGGGTCGAAGTCGGTGGAGTCCAGGCGGCGGAGGGCGTTGGCCAGGGATTCGGGAGTCTGTTCGTGAAAGAGGAGGCCGGTCTGGCCGTCCACCACGGTGTCCAGCGCGCCACCGGCGGCGTAGGCGACGACCGGCCGGCCGGCAGCCTGGGCGTTGACCGGCGCGATGCCAAAATCCTCGTGGCCGGGGAAGATGAAAGCCCGACAATGGGCCAACAACTCACTCACTTCGTCGTCGGGCAGGCGACCCCGAAACCGAACCGTCGGCCCGGCGATGGCCTCCAGCGCCGCCCGGTCGCGTCCTTCGCCGACGATGACCAGGGGCAGGCCCAGGTCGTTGCATGCCCGCACGGCCAGGTCTATGCGCTTGTAGGGGATGAGTCGAGAGACAACCAGAAAGTAGTCGCCGGGCGGATCGTCGCTGGGGCGGTAGCGGTCGGTGTCGACGGGGGGATAGATGACGACGGAGTCTCGCTGGTAGTAACGGGCAATGCGCGTCTGCACCTCGCGAGAGATGGCGACGAAGTGGTCCACTCCGTCGGCGGCGCGCCGGTCCCAACGCTGCAACCACCGAATGAGGGGACGCAGCACCAGATTCGCCAGCCGGCCCAGGCCCTCGCGGGCGGCGTAGCTTTGGTAGTCCCACACGTAGCGGGTGGGGGTGAGGCAATAGTCAACGTGCAGTTGCGCCGGGCCGGTGCGGACGCCGTGGCAAAAGCCGCTTTTATTGGAGAGGATCAGGTCGTAGCCGCGCAGGTCCATGCTTTGCACGGCCAGGGGGTAGAGGGGGAGATAGGGTTGGTGATGGCGATAGATGAAGGGAGCGCGGTCGAGCCAGGTGGTGCGGATGTCCCACGTCTGGTAGCGAGGGGGCATACCGTCGCGCCAGTAGATGGTGGTGAAGACGGTCGCCTGGGGAAACATCTCGACCAGCGTTTCGAGCACATCTTCGGCGCCGCCTATCTGGTTGAGCCAGTCGTGGACGATGGCGACTTTCACCGGATTACGGACTCTCCGGGGTTGGGGTCCCCTCCGGGCCACCGACGGCCACCGGCCCCTGCACGGTGAACTCAGCGCTGGTCAACAGTTCGTCGTTGACGTATAGCTCCAGCCGATACTCCCCCGCGCCGACTAATTGGGTGAAGACGTAGGAGCGATCGGTGCTGCCCCACTCCCAGGTTCCCTGGCCCCGGTTGAATTCGACGCCGTTGAAGTACCAGACCTGAGTCCAGGTGAGTCCGTTTCGCATGCCATTGTAGGGGAAGACAGCGTACACCCGGTTCACCGTGTCGGAGAAGATGGTGGTAGGACTGATGGGCTCGCGGCGGTCGGTGATCTGGGTGGCAAAGGCGATTGGCCCTATTTTCACCCCCGGAGGGGCCGGGACCGGGGTGCCGGCCGGGGTCGGCGAGGGGGGCACCGGGGTGGGGGTGGGCGTGGCCGACGGCGTTATGGCCGGGCTGGGGGGCGATGGGGTTGGAGTCGCCGGCGGGGACAGGGCCTCGCCCGCCGGGGACTCGGCGGTGGGGGAGGGCGTCTGGTCGGCGGCGGAGACCACCTCGCCACCCGCCGGGGACTCTGTGGCCTGCTGGGATGGCATTTCGGTCGGCGCAGCTACTTCACCTGCCGGGGACTCGGCGGCGAGGACGGCCTCGGTCGGGGCCTGTTGAGGCGCAACGGGTGGGGGGAGAACCTGTCCGCTCAGGAAGAACGCCCCGGCCATAATGGCCGCGATCACGCCGGTGACGCTGGACACGATGCGGGCGCGCCGCGCGCGCACCGTCTCCTCTTCGCGCACGATGGGGAAAATGGTTGACCGCGCCTCGCGCGCCGAACGGGTAGCGATGGTCAGCGAAACGACCATCGTGGCCAGGCTCAGCCCGGCCAGGGTGACGAGCAACCACGATAATAAGGACATAGGCGCAACTACTCCAGGATTTCGATGGCGTCGGGGGTTTCGACGATGATTTCGGGCGCTCCCTGGTACATTTTGACCAATCCCGTCACCTGCACCCGCCGCCCCAGATACATGGTTTCGGGCGGCTGAGAGAACAGCGGCCAGGCGTCAGGGAAAATGACCACCTTGAAGGTGTGGCGATAGTCTTCGTCGAAATTCAAAAAGACTACCTTGCCAGAGTTGTAAGTGTCTACCACCTGCCCCTCGACGGTGACAGTCTGCCCAACGAAGTCGGCGGCGTTTTGCCAATCCACAACCCCGGTTGCGGGCGAAGCCTCCACCGCGTCAACGGTCGATTCGGGGGGCGCGCCGGTCCCGGTTGGCTCCTCTGTGGCCGACGGCGTCGTGGTGACGACGACCGAGGTGCTACAGGCGCAGGCTTCTTCCTGGCCCAGGGTCAGCGCGACCTCAATTTGCCACGGGTCGCGCACCACGATTTCGGGCGCGCCCTGGTATTGCCTGATCAAACCCCGGACACGAACCTGCCGACCGTAAAAGAGCGTCTCGGGCGGGCTGGGGAATTTGCCCCAGTCCTCAGGAAAGATGACGACGCTGAACGCCCCCTGCGAGTCCTCCGAGAAATCCAAAAAGACGGCTTTGCCCGAGTTGTACGTCCGCACCACCGTCCCTTCGACGATCATCTCGGCCCCGACGAAGTCGGCGGCGTCGGTCCACGGAATTACGTCGTCGCGGGGACCGATGGGCCAGACGAGCGACTCGGCATCGAGGGAAAGGGACGGCGAGGTATACGTTGGATAAGGCGTGTAAGTGGGATACGGTGTGTAGGTTGGCGCGCTGCTTGCAACGCTATCGCCAGGGGAGGGTGATACAATGGTCTGACCGCACGCGGCGATCAGGCTGGCGAAGAGGACCAGCGTCAAAGGTTGTCTGGCCCGGCACACCTTCCACTCCTTCTTCAGTCCCGGTGCAACGTTTTGTTCCCTGCGCCGCAAATGGACGTGCCTAAGTATACCTGCATTGAGCGGATGTGTCAATCAGCGCTGACACGGGCTGACACGGGCTGACACGGACTCCACGGATTACACGGATTACACGGATTACACGGATTGCACGGATTGCACGGATTTTTCACGGATGGGGTGCGCGCCCACTTACCTGTTGTTCCGCTCGTCAGGGGTCTGTGACCCCTGACGCGGACTTCACGGATTACACGGATTTTTCACGGATGGGGGGAGGGGGAGGGTTTGCGATGAGCCTGGCGAAGGTTTCTGAGGCCGATTCTTGCCCAGTTGGGGGGAGGGGGTCCGAAACCCACCGGTCGGCAACCTTCGCAGTTGGTCCGCGTCCCAGAAATGTCGCTACGCATACGGGGTTACGGAGAGGGCGTGAGGATGGAAAGCACCGTGGTGGTGACGGTTACAGTGCCGGTCGTCGTGAGTGTTGGGGTAATAGCAAGGGTGGGGGTTTCGGTGGGAGGCTCCACGGTGGGTGTGTCGGTGGGGGGCTCCAGGGTGGGCGTGTCGGTGGGCGCCGGGGTTGGGGTTGGGGTTTCGGTCGGCGTCGGGGTTGGGGTGAAGGTGGCGGTGTCCGGCACCGGGGTGGGTGTGTCGGTGGGCGTGTTGGTCGGCGGCGGGGTGCCGGTGGGCGTGGCGGTCGGCGTGGGCGTGGCGGTGGGCGTGGGGGTGGCGGTGGGCGTGGGGGTGGCGGTCGGCGTAGCCGAGGGGACGGGAGTAGGGAAGAATTGGGTAGGCGTCGGCTCCAGGGTGGCGGTCGGCTCGCCCGGCGTGACAGTCGGCGTCGGCAGCACGGGGACGGCCGGCGTGGCGGTGGGGGGCGGCGGGGTGACGAGGGGCGTCGGCGTGAGCGAGACGGGCGGCGGCGCGGTGGTCAGCGCGACGATCCCCAGGCAATAGCAGGGGATGGTCAGCAAAATGACCGAGAGCAGCAGTCCGTAGGTGGTGCGCTGGCTCTCGCTCAGTTGGTCGTACCATTCACGAAGGCCCATCGCGCAAAATCTCAAATCGGTGCGTTCAAATGAACATACCCATCGCAAATTGGCAAACACCTGCCCCGCGGCCGCTTTCCCCCATTCGGGGGACCTGGCCGCAGGTGTGGGGCGGCAAATCTAAACCTCGGAACTCAAATACCCCGGTTGGGGTGCGACTTCGGCCACGCGTTCCAGGCTGAGGGCGGCGGCCAGTCCCCCCAGATATATGCGCACGGCCAGCCCGATGACCAGGGAAAAGCCGTAACTCTGGGCGATCATCACAG
>JAJRXB010000410.1 GCA_024276515.1 Chloroflexota bacterium | reverse complement strand
CTCTTCGACAGATGGGCTTCAACCAACGATCCGCGACAGGGGATACTGAAAGATGATAAGTGGTCGGGCATCCCCTTCATCCCCAGACAGCTTCAACCAACGATCCGCGACAGGGGATACTGAAAGTTGCATATCGCGTGCCTGGTGCAGAAGCATTTCATTTTGCTTCAACCAACGATCCGCGACAGGGGATACTGAAAGGAAATAACAACGGCATTCCCCGCCACGCCCGCTGATGTACACGCTTCAACCAACGATCCGCGACAGGGGATACTGAAAGGGTATATCACGCCAAATGTTGGTCTGCCCATTGAACCGTGCTTCAACCAACGATCCGCGACAGGGGATACTGAAAGTTTCCTCGTCTGAGACATTTTCATCGTGTCGTTTCAAAGCTTCAACCAACGATCCGCGACAGGGGATACTGAAAGCCTCAGGAAACATCACCTCGCGTTTGTCAGCGATAGTACCGCTTCAACCAACGATCCGCGACAGGGGATACTGAAAGCACCCGCTACAGAATGGGTCTGTGGCAGCTTCGGTCGCCAACTCGGCCCGTAGCAGGCGCACGGTTTCATCGAGCAGGAACTGGAAGCGGGCATTGGGTGTCTTGCGCAGCAAGCGGGTGAAGTGCCGGTGAGTGGGTAAGCTGGCCTCGGCGTCAAACCTCCAGGGAAAACGGGAGGAAGGGACGATGGGGAAGCCGAGGAGCCAGATTAAGGCAGGATGGTCCACCAGGTACTCCCGCAATTGTGACATGTAGCGAAATCCCAAATCCAGTTTGAGCAAACAGGCGGCGGCAAAGGGGGCTATTGGGACACAGGGTTGCCCCCAATTGCGACACAAGTCGCGCTCTGGGAAGTGCTCCCAGGCCAATGGGGACAAGAAATGCCAATAGCGCATGGCCACTGGCGATTCCCGCACGAAACGTGGAAAGTCCTTGAGGTCTTGGCTCAAAGGCGATGAGCCAGGCTGGGGGGACGGGACGTAGCGACGAGGGGGGGAGCCGCAAAACTCGCCGTCGAAGCTGTTTCAGATGAAAAAAGTGGGGTAAAATAGGGTGGCTCGCCATAGCTTTCTCTCCTTTCGAGGGCTGGGATGGCGTTGCGACGCACCTATTGTAGCCCAGAGAGGAAACCTGGCGAGTTTCGCCCCGGCGTAACCAGTGTTCGACTGGTTACACCGGGCGTCATCGAAGTGTACCTGGTGAATTGTTGCCCTTTGACAAAACGTAGCCAGTGAATGACTGGTTACGAATGGAGGTGATCTGGTTCAGACTGGTTACGAAGTGGTTACGCTTAAACGTAACCAGTCATTTAACCGGTCTTTCCCTCACTACCTTGTTTTTACTTGGGAATAACGTGATCTGGTTGTAAAATGTCGGGGACAAATGGCGAGACGTGAGGTTTGAATATGTCTGGCTTCGATTACGACGTGGTCATCGTCGGCAGCGGACCGGCTGGGGTCTCGACCTGGCTTCACCTGCACAAATTTGCCCCGGCGCTGGCTGCGCGCACGCTGGTGCTGGAGAAGGCGCGGCATCCACGCCACAAGCTGTGCGGCGGAGGGGTGATGCGCGCCGCCGACGCGGTGCTGGGCCGGTTGCGGATTAAAATCGACGTGCCCTCGGTCCCTATTCACAACCTGGAGTTTCACTATCAGGGCAAACGATTCTACTGGCGACAGAAGAATTTCTTCCGTGTGGTGCGTCGCCACGAGTTCGACGCTGCGCTGGCCGACGCCGCCCGACGGCGCGGTATGACGTTGCACGAAGAGGAAGCCTTCCGCGACTTTACGCAGGTTGACGGCGGCGTCGAGGTCGAGACCAATCGGAGCACGTATCGCGCCCGTGCGCTGGTCGGCGCCGACGGCGCACGGAGCGTCGTTCGCCCCAAAATGGGTATCGAAGAGAGACCGCGTGTGTCGCGGCTCATCGAAATTCTCACCCCCGCCGATGACCACGCCACCCCCGAGTTCGTGAATCACACCGCTGCCTTCGACTTCAACGGGCTGGACATGGGGTTGCAGGGCTACATCTGGGATTTTCCCTGCTGGGAGGATGGCGTGGCCGCGATGAACCGGGGCATCTACGATAGCCGTGTTTACCCGAATCGGCCCCGCGCCGACCTCAAGTCGCTCTTCCGGGCGGCGTTGCAGGCGCGGGGCGTTTTTGATCCGCGTCAACGCTGGGAGGGACACCCTGAGCGATGGTTTCACCCTCAGGCTATCTATGCCCGGCCCCGCGTGCTGCTGGCCGGCGACGCGGCCGGCGTTGAGCCTTTCGCCGGTGAGGGCATCTCCTTCGCCCTGCAATATGGCGAAGTGGCCGCCGCCGAATTGGTTGTGGCCTTTCGCCGGAACGATTTCAACTTCGCCGGCTACCGGGATCGTATTATGACTCACGAACTGGGCAAATCGCTCATCCTGCGCTATCGGCTGGCGAAGCTGATCTATCGTGGCTGGCCGCCCGTCGTGGTCAACCTCTTCTTCCGGGTGATGGGCCGTGTTTGGTCTTGATTATCCTCGGGGTGTGGAGAGGGCGGCCCCTCTCCACACCTGCCACCCCTGGAATCGCTGCTGACAGTTCTGATCGACGAGATTGCCGAAATGTCAACCCCCCGGCGCTCGTCCTCAACGACTATCACGCCGTCACCGCGTAACCCATCCACAAAACCCTCGCCTTTCTGCTCCTATCCTCGCCAAGAGTAGGGTGATTCCCCATAGTGAAAGTAGGGTATACCCCCATAGACACCCAGCTTGCGGGAGTGTAAAGTATATATCAGGGAGAGTGTCAATTCTCCAGGTTAAGCCCGTTCAGCGACTCTCAAATAGGAGTTGGCGTTATGACCAATTATCAATGGGAGCTGGAAAAGGTCCTGACTGAAAGGGGAATTTCGCGGCGGGACTTCTTGAAGTTCTGCACGGCGATGGCCGGCGTCCTGGCTCTGCCCGGCACTTTTGCGCCGCGTATCGCCAGGGCGATGGAAGAGGCTCCCAAACGTACCCCCGTAGTCTGGCTGGAATTTCAAGATTGTGCCGGGTGTACCGAATCGTTTTTGCGAGCCTCTCGTCCAACGGCGGCTGAGGTCATCCTAGACGTGCTCTCGGTGGACTACCATGAGACGATTATGGCTGCCGCCGGACACCTGGCCGAGGAGGCTAAAAAGCAGACGATAGATGCCGGGGGATACCTGGTGGTGGTGGAAGGCGCCATCCCTTTGAATGAAAATGGGCTTTACTGTTGCATCGGGGGCCGCACGGCGGTGGACATTTTGGAGGAGGCGACGGCCAATGCCATTGCCGTCATTGCTGTGGGCAATTGCGCCACTTTTGGCGGCTTGCCAAAGGCCGCCCCGAACCCGACCAAAGCGGTGGGAGCGATGGAGCTGGTGACTCACGTCCCGGTGCTCAACCTGCCTGGCTGCCCGGTGAACGTGGTCAACCTGACGGCCACCGTGGTCCACTTCCTCACCTTCGGCGAGTTGCCGGCGACGGACAAACTGCATCGTCCCCTCTTTGCCTATGGCTCGCTGATCCACGACAACTGCGAGCGGCGCGGACACTTTGACGCCGGCGAGTTCGTGCAGCAGTGGGGTGACGAGGGTCATCGCAAGGGCTGGTGTCTCTACGAGATGGGCTGCAAAGGACCGGTGGCGTATCACAATTGCCCGGCCGTCCGCTTCAACAGCGGCACCAGTTGGCCCGTCGGCAGCGGGCATGGCTGCATCGCCTGCTCCGAGCCCGATTTCTGGGATCGGCCCAAGTACGAGCCGGTGGTGCTCCAGGAGGTGACGCCGCCTGCTACCTATCCGCCGGTGGAGGCGCCGCCCGAGACCATCTCGCCCGCCGGCGCGGCAACAGTAGCGGCCGTGGCCGGCCTGGCCGTGGGAGCGGCCGGCGGGGCAGCTTTGAGCCAGTCACGCCGGCGGGATCAGGCAGAGCAACAGGCAGAGGATTGAGGAGGGAGGCTATGGCTCTCAGTCGAAGAGATTTTTTAAAGCTTGCCGGGGCCAGCGTGGGAGGGTTCCTGCTCACCTCGGGTCGTTCTCTGGCTTCCAACACGACCGGCCTGCCGGAGAATGAGGTTTCGATGCTGTACGACGCCACCAAATGCGTGGGCTGTCGCGCCTGCCAGAACGCCTGCCGGGAATGGAATCACACCTCCCCTGAAGTGGACCCCGCCGGGCTGTACGACGCTCCCCAGGACTTGTCGAGCGACACCTGGACCCTCATTCAACTCTACCAGGAAGGGCCTGTCTGGTCCTTTGTCAAACATCAGTGTATGCATTGCCTGGACCCGGCCTGTGTGTCGGCCTGCCCGGTGGCTGCCTTGCAAAAGACTCCCGAAGGCCCGGTGGTCTACGACACCTCTCGCTGCTTCGGCTGCCGATATTGCATGATGGCCTGTCCCTTTGGCGTGCCCAAGTATCAATGGGAGCGAAACACACCTCTGATTCGCAAGTGCACCTTTTGCGCCGACCGGCTGGCTCAGGGCATAGGGCCTGCTTGCGTGGAAGCCTGTCCCACCGGCGCGCTGACCTGGGGCACCCGGGGTGAGATGCTGGCCGAGGCCAAATCTCGCATTCGGGAGCACCCCGATCGATACGTGGATCACATCTACGGAGAGCACGAGGGCGGCGGCACCCTGGCCCTCTATCTCTCCCGCGTCCCCTTCGAAAAGCTTGGCTTCCCCAACCTCGAGCCCAGGCCTCTGCCCGACCGGACCAGAGGGGCGATGCTGGCCGTCCCGGCCATCATCGTTGGGATGGGGAGCCTGATGAGCGGGACTTACTGGCTCAGAACTCGCCACGAGAAAGATGGAGAGGAGGAACAGAGATGACGGTAGCAAAGATGGATGCCCGGAAGGACACCTGGGAATTCCCTATCTCGGCGGGTAGTTTGGTTCTGTGGGGATTGGTCCTCCTCGGCCTGGTGGCGGCGGTCGTCCGGTACTCCCAGGGATTGGGGGCTGCCACCAACCTGAGCGACGGTCGCCCGTGGGGGCTGTGGATCAGCTTCGACGTGCTGTGCGGCATCGCCCTGGCGGCCGGCGGCTTTACGCTGGCAGCGACGGTGTACATCTTCCGTTTCAAGCGGTTCTATCCCCTCCTGCGCCCGACGATCCTGACCGCATTTCTGGGCTATGCTCTGGCCGCCACCGCCGTTATGTTCGACCTGGGTCTCCCGTGGCGGATCTGGCACCCGATTGTCTATTGGAATTTCCATTCTGCCATGTTCGAGGTCGCCTGGTGTGTGATGACCTACACCACGGTGCTTGCTCTGGAAGTCAGCCCGGTGGTCTTTGAGCGATTCAACTTGCAACTGCCGCTGCGCCTGATCCGGGCTATTACCATCCCGCTGGTCATCGCCGGCATCATCCTCTCGACCATGCACCAGTCCTCTCTCGGCACCCTGTTCCTTCTCGTGCCCGGTCGACTGCATGCCCTGTGGTACACCCCCATCCTGCCCCTTCTCTTCTTCGTCTCGGCCGTGGCCGTGGGGCTGGCGATGGTCATCTTCGAATCTTCTCTCAGCGCCAGCGCCTTCAGGCGACGGCTGGAACTCGATCTTCTCTCTGAACTGGGTGGTGTGATCCCCTACGTCCTGGGACTCTACCTCCTTCTCAAGTTGGGCGACCTGACGCTGGCCGGCGAGTTGGGGTTGATGTTCGAGGGCAGCGCCGCCAGCGTTCTGTTCCTGCTGGAGATTGTCGGGGGGGTGATCCTGCCCATCATCCTTTTTGCCCTCCCCCAGGTGCGACGAAGCCGCCGCGGATTGTTCCGAAGCGCGCTCCTGGTCATTGGCGGGTTGATTCTGAACCGATTCAACGTGGCCCTTTTTGGGCTGAAGGGTGCGTTGTACGTTCCCTCGTGGATGGAGTTCGCTGTCACTGTGGGACTGGTTTCTGTGGGCCTGCTCGTATATGCCTTCACCGTCCAAAACTTTCCGGTGCTTCATGGCTTTGTGCCCCGGCCGAAGCGCCCGAGACCACGACTTCGAAAGCTTTTCCCACAGCTCCCTGCCAGGGAAGGGTATGGCGAGACACCGCTCTGTGAGGCCGAGGCATTCCCAACGTCGGGTTCGCCGAGCCAGGCTCTTTCGAGAGACCGAAAGCCTTCGTAGCCCGTGTCCATTCAGGCCAGGGGACAGGCAATCGCCCAAAAAACTAAACAGTCCAGGGTAAAGGAGTGACCCTATGGCCAAAATCGCCGTTGATCCTGTCACACGCATCGAAGGTCATCTGCGCATCGAAGTGGAAGTAACCGATGGCAAGGTGACAAATGCATGGGCGTCGAGCACGATGTTCCGGGGCATCGAGCTTATCCTGAAGGGACGAGACCCCCGGGATGCCTGGCACTTCACTCAACGCATATGCGGCGTCTGAACGACGGTTCACGCCCTCTGCTCCGTGCGAGCAGTCGAAGATGCTCTGGGAATCGAGATTCCCGACAACGCCCGCATTATCCGCAACCTCATCGAAGGCATCCAGTACGTACAAGATCACGTTATTCATTTCTACCACCTGCACGCCCTGGACTGGGTGGATATTGTGAGCGCCCTCGACGCCGATCCCGACGCAACGGCGGCCCTGGCCCAATCCATTTCCGATTGGCCCAAGTCTAGCGCCACTTATTTCAAGGGAGTCCGGGACCGGGTGGCGGCTTTTGTTGCCAGTGGGCAATTGGGACCTTTTGCCAACGCCTATTGGGGACACCCGGTCTACAAGCTGCCGCCAGAGGCCAATTTGATGGCCGTGGCCCACTACCTGGAAGCCCTGGATTGGCAACGCGAGGTCATCAGAGCCCACGCCATCCTGGGCGGCAAAAATCCCAACCTGCAAACTTACCTGGTAGGCGGCATGGCCTGCCCGGTGGATCCCAACAGCCAGGCAGCGATCAACGCCGACAAGATCGCTTTGCTCAAGGGTCTCTTTGCCAGGGCCAAAGAATTCGTAGACAAAGTTTACCTGCCCGACGTGCTGGCGGTGGCTCCTTTCTACCTGGAGTGGGCCGGCATCGGAGGGGGCGTGGGCAACTTCCTCTCCTACGGCGACTTCCCGGATGCGGATGGGAACCCCTGGCTGCCGCAAGGGGTTATCCTGAATCAGGACCTGAGCACCGTGCATCCGGTGGATCACGAAAAGATCGCCGAATACGTCACCCACGCCTGGTACAGCTACGACGACGAGAGCGCGGGCAAACATCCGTGGGATGGGGAAACCCAGCCCAACTACACCGGCCCGACACCTCCCTACGACTTTCTGAACACCGAAGAGAAATACACCTGGATGAAGGCCCCACGCCTCGAAGGCCGCCCCATGGAGGTGGGGCCGCTGGCGCGCATGTTGGTGGCCTATGCTTCCGGCCACGAACGGGTCCAGGCCGTGGTCGACTCGGTGCTGGAGACGCTGGGAGTGGGGCCGGAGGTGCTCTTCTCTACCCTGGGGCGGACGGCTGCCCGTTGCATCGAGACGGTGATCGTCGCCGAGCAGTTGGACGCCTGGACCAACGAACTGGCGGCCAGCATCGGCAGCGGCGACCTGGCGATCCACAATTGGGATAAGTGGGACCCGGCCAACTGGCCGGCCGAGGCCAAAGGCTGGGGGCACACCGAGGCTCCCCGTGGCGCTTTGGGACACTGGGTGCACATCAAAGAGGGCAAAATCGCCAACTACCAATGCGTGGTGCCCAGCACGTGGAACTGCTCGCCCCGCGACGCCACAGGACAAATGGGACCCTACGAAGCCGCCTTGATAGGCACGCCCATCGCTGACCCCGAAAAACCACTGGAGGTGCTGCGGACCATTCACTCCTTCGACCCCTGCATGGCCTGCGGCGTGCACGTGGTAGACGCCACAGGCCGCGAGATCACCCAGATCACTTTCAACACTTCAAAATACTGATGGCTGCGGATTACCTGAAGGACGGCGAGGACGATCCAGGAGCACGCGGCGACAAGACGCTGCTGCTGGGCGTTGGCAACCTGATCCTGTCCGACGAAGGGGTCGGCATCCGGGTGATCGAACGCCTGCAAGAGGAGTATCAACTGCCGGAGGAAGTTCAGGTTCTGGACGGAGGGACGCTGGGCCTGAACCTCCTCTATTATCTGGAAGGCGTCCGTCGCCTGTTGATCGTTGACGCCGTGGAGACCGGCCGGGAGCCGGGCTCGTTGGTCCGACTGGAAGGCGATGACGTGCCTGCCTTCCTGTCGGTCAAGATGTCGCCGCACCAGATCGGTGTGCCCGATATGCTCTTCGCAGCCAGGCTGAAAGACATATACCCGGCAGAGGTGGTGTTGTGGGGTGTGCAGCCGGGCGTGTTGGACGTTGGCCTGGAATTGTCACCCCCCGTGGCCGCTCAGGTTGGCCCGTTGGTAGACAGGGTGCGAGAGGAACTGGCGCGTTGGGGATTGGTTGTGAGACGCCGGGCAACGACCGACGGCCGATAATTGATGAGGAGGGTCCGAATTGATCCGTCTCGAAACGCTGGCGGGTTTCTCCTTTTTCGCCGGACTCGACGAAGCGGAGCTGAAGAGCCTATCCATCATCGCCAACAGGGTTTCGTTTCGGCGGGGCGACGTCATTTTCAGAGAGGATGACCCGGCCGTCGCGCTGTACTTCATCCTCGACGGGTGGGTGGACATTATGATCAACGTTGGTGCCCGGGGCAGCCACCGTGAATTGGTAACCACCCTCACCTCCGGGGAGATATTTGGCTGGTCGGCGGTGGTGGAGCCTTACGTCTACACGGCGTCGGCGATTTGTGCCAGCCCGGTGGAGGCGGTTAGCTTCAAAGGAGTTGACCTGCTGGCGCTGTTCGAGATTGACCCCAGGCTTTGCTGCGCTGTCGTCAAAAAGGTCTGCCAGGTGATCGCCCGGCGGCTTCGGGCTACCCGTCTTCAGATGGTGAGCCTGGGCGTGACCGGTTGAGAATCCACCACCCCCTCCCTCTCCCAAAATTGGGAGAGGGAGGGGGTGGGTGAGGGCGACTACCAAAAACCGGGTTTCTTGCTTAAGCGAAGGTTTCGTGATAAATTTCAGGCCGAGCAACTTCTCACCGGGGACATCACCGAACAACAAGGAGGCTGACTTATGATCGCACCGGAAATCATCGAGAGCTTTTCGAGTTTTGCCAACCTCGAGGAATCGGAGATCAAGGCCCTGGCTACTCTGGCCGAAGAGGAGCGATACAAGGCCGGAGAGTTCATCTTCTACGAGGGAGACCCGGCAACCAAGATGTATCTTTTGCTCGAAGGCCAGGTGGAGATGATGATGAACACCGACGCTGAAGGGACCCGGCGTGAGGTGGTGATGACCGTCGGGCCGGGCGAGGTGTTCGGCTGGTCTTCTCTGGTGGAGCCTTATCAACTGACGGCGTCAGCTCACTGTGCCACGCCCGTGCGTGTCGTTGCGATTCCCGCGCCGGGCCTGCGAGCCCTGATGACCGTCAGTTGCACGTTGGGCTTTCGGCTGATGCAAAAGGCGTGCCAGGTGGCCTCGGCGCGCCTGCGCGCCACGCGGGTGCAATTGCTCAGCACTATTCCCAAAAGGGAACCTTTGGCAGATTAGCCGTAGTATGCAATGCGAAACTATCTCATCAGGCAGGCGTGGGCCCGGGGGAGTCGAAGAGCGCCGGCTGTTGATGCATCACCGCGCTGATGCTGCGGGCGGTCAGGGTGACGTCGCCCCAAACCCCCGATTGCAGTTCAACGCGGGCCGGCAGACCGGTTTCGTCGTGTACCCAGAGCGACGCCTGATCTCCGGCGGGCAGGGCGACTTCCAGCCGGGTAGCCGGGCCGCTCTCCAGCGTCTCGTGCCCGGCGACGTTCACCGTCGCCCCCGCCATTTCCCCAAATAGCCAGTCCACCACGTCCAGGGCATCGCTGGCCAGAGGGATTCTCACCTGCTCGTCTGGTCCAGATGTCACCTGGTTCCGACGCAGGTCGTAAAGCGAGACGGTTGTCCCATCGTCCACCAGCGTCAGACCGCTCAACGCGGCTGTGGGCGCTTCCAGCGTTTCGATGCGCAGCCGCCCGTCGGCCGCGTGCCACACCTCGGCCACCAGGGGACCCCTCACCGGTGCGCCGGCCCATTCGATTTGCCACACCGCGTGCCAGTCGCCCGCCCACGCCTGCCGTGAGCGGGTCGCCAGATCACGGCCGTCGGGCAGGGGGGTGCCGGCGCAGGCCGTAGCGGCGAGCAGGATGATGGCAGCCATGGTCAGTCTTGTGCCAGGTTGCATAACGCGGCCTCCGGCCGCAGCCAAACTTCTATGGATGTCATTGCGAGGAGCGTAGCGACGAAGCAATCCCAGACATGGCAGGAGATTGCTTCGCTCCGCTCGCAATGACACGTTCCTATCAACATTCTCGCACATGACGCAAATCTTGTAGAGTAATACCAATTGTGAGATGAAAGGCTGTGAAATCCCCTTCCATCGCTGAGAAATCGCCCCGGAATAGGGATTCCGGGGCTACGAGATGGGGCGATGAGCATCCCGCAGCGCCGGAATCCCTATTCCGGCGCGGGCAGAAAATACAGCCTTTCAATAGGCAATTGGTATAATTCTATAACTCGGTCTCCAGCTACCCCCTATTCCCCTTGTCGGCTGCGGTGTACCAGATACATCCCGATGAGCACGGAGATACCTCCCAGGATTTGCCAGAGGGAAAGCCCTTCGCCGAGCAGCGGCACGGCCAGGATCGCCGTCACCACCGGCTGGCCCAGCATGGTCGGCGAGACGATGGAGGCGGGCAGGTAGCCGAGGGCGTAGTTGATGGCCAGGTAGCCGAGGACCTGCGTCACCAGCCCCAGCGCCAGAAAGTTGACGTAGGTGAAGGTCGAGTAGCCGGTGAGGGGCTGTCGGAGCATCAGGCTGAGGGCGAACAGCGCCAGGGTGGAGCTGGCGGCGGCGAGCCAGAAGTAGGTGAGGGAATCGAGCGTTTCCCGGCCCCGTTGGGTGATGAGAAAGTAGCTGCCGTAGAAGATACCGGCCAACAGGCCGAGCAGCGTACCGACCCCGAAGGAGACGGCCCGCAGACTGTCGAGGCCTAGGATGACGGCGGCGCCGGCCATCGCCAACGAGAGGCCGGCCCAAAAAACGCCGTTGAGCCTTTCCCGAAAGAGAATCAGCGCCCCCAGGCCAACCCACAGAGGTGCGGTGTTGGCCAGCAGCGTGGGATTGGTGGCACCGCTCATCACGACGCCCGTCGCCCAAAAGGCCAGGTCGGCGGCGAAGAACAGCCCGCCAAGCAGCGCGATGTAGAGTTCCGGCCGCGACAAATTCCCCCGGATTTTCATCCGCCGATAAAAGGGCCAGGCGAGCAGGATGACGGCGATGACCATACGATAGAAGCTGGTGACGGTCCCGGGGGCGTTGGCCCAGCGGACGAAGATGGCCGAGAAGCCCAGGCTCAAGATGGCGACGCCGAGGGCCAGGTAGGCCGTGAAAGATGGGTGAGAATCGCTCATTTCACTTGCACGGCGACCCAAACCGGGCGGTGGTCCGAAGCCAGCGACTCGGGCACGCCGGCCGCCACTGGCGTCAACGCTCGCAGCCAGACGTAGTCAATCCGATCCTGGGGGACGATGGCTGGATCGGTGGCTATGTCTCCCAACCCCAGCGTGCGGAAGGGGTCGCTGAACCCGGCCTCTGCCAGCCGTTGGTAGGTTGGGCTATCGGGTGGGCTGTTGAGATCGCCGGCAAAGCAGGCCGCCCCCCGGGGTGATCGCTCCGCCAGCCAGTCCAGCGCTGCCGTCACCTGGCGTGCTCGCTCTGCCTGGCTCAATCCCAGCCAGGTGGCGAAGACGTCCACCTGCTCGTCTCTCACCTGCAGGCGGGCGTGGATCAGGCCCGTTTGCTCCTCCTCGCTGGGCAACAGGGTCGTCTCGGCGCTGACCACCGGGTAGCGCGAGAGAAGGGCTATGCCGGTCAGGTGCTCGATGGTGGGCAGGTAGACGACGTGCATCCCCAGACGACGCCCCAGCCAGAGGGCATCGTCGATGCTGTAAGAGGTGATGCGACCGGTGTCCACTTCTTGCAGGGCTACCACGTCTACCCCGGCGGCTGCCAGTGTGTCCGCCTGCCGCGCCAGCGACAGATGCCACGGCCCGTCGTAGCCATAGTGGACGTTGTAGGTCGCCAGGCGCAGCGTCCCTGCCTGTGCCGGTTGCGTCGAGGGGGCGACGGGACGGGCCAGCCAGCCCACCAGCAGCACACCCGCCAGGCCGATGGGGCCCCAACGACGCCACGACCGACGGAACGCCGGGACTCCCTCTCCGAATACGGCCAGGCCGCTCAGCGCAGCAGCGATCAGATACCAGGCAATGCCGCTCCCCCGAAGCGCAGGCAGCGTGTAGGGGTAGGTAAAGGCGAAGGCCAGCCCAAACGAGAGGATCAGAAAGACGAGGTTCCCCAGCCCCAGCCCAGTGCCCGTTCTGTGCTCGCCGCCCGGCCGTGGCAGCATAAGCAGCAAAGCCAGACTGGCGAGCGCGGCCAGCAGCAGTCCGGCGGCGCTCAGCACCCCTGGGGCCAGGTGTCCGATCCCCAGACCGGCGATCATCAGTGCCGCCAGCAGAACCCGGTGCCCCCGGTCGGGGCGTAGAGCCTGCCCCAGCCAGACGCCCAACAGGCTGACCGCCAATAACGTCGGTGCCAGCCAGGCGTAGGCCGAACCGCTCCAACGGGCCAGAGCGTTGGGCAGGCCCAGCAGATTGAGTTGCAAAAAGAGCAGGGTGGCCAGGGCGACGCCGCCGGCCAGCTCCAGGCCGCTGTTGCCGGGCGAGTCTGGGGTGCGCTGCAAACTCCACACCAGCCACAGACTCCCCAGGGCCAGCAGGGCCTGGACCGGCCACCAGCCGGGGCGCAGCGACAGGTCCCAGGTGGTCCCGGCGGCCCGCAGCAGTTGGTCCAGGAGCAGCGCCAGGATCAGCGCATCCAGGGTATGCCGGGCGTTGCGGCGGAGGAAAACGGTCAGGGCGGCGAAGGCGGCCGCCACGGTCAACAGTCCGGCCCACAGACGGAGAGCGGGCGAATCGAGGCTGACCGGGATGCGGGCCAGCATCGCTATCGCCGCAGCGACGGCAGCGCCGCGTAGCCCCAGCCGTCCGCCGGGCAGGGGGATCAAAAAAGCCAGCAGCAGCCCGCCGCCGACGAGCAGCAAAAAGCCTGTGCCCAGGGTCTCGGCGAACACGGCGTCGTAGACCACGCCGAAGAGGGCAGAGAAGAGGGCGCGTGCCGCCTGCAGCAGGCTCAACCAGAGGAGCGTCTGGAGCGCGGTCGGGCGGAAGGCCAGCAAGCGCGGTCGAGATTGTACGTAATCCAGCATCAGGCTACTCTCGTCGCTGAGTTTTTTATAGCATAGCACATAAATCGGACTTTGGCTATTTGGGGGTGTCTCCGATTCAGGCACAGGTGACAGGCACTTTTTATAAGTGCCTGTCACCTGCTATTTGGAGGTTGGGTAAGAGTTGACAAGCTTCTCCAGATGGGTAACATGCGTCTGCAAATGACTGCAACCAACTTTCCTCAATCGCCTTTGTCAATGCGGCGCATTGCGCAAACCTGGTGGCCTCTGGCCGCCAGTTGGCTGTTGATGGGGCTTCAACTCCCGGCCGTGAGTGCTGTCGTGGCCCGGCTACCCGATCCGAAGGTCAACCTGGCGGCGTATGGGGGCGTCGTCTTTCCGCTGTCGCTGATCATCGAAGCGCCGATCATCATGCTGCTGGCCGCTTCTACCGCCCTCAGCAAAGATTGGGACTCGTACCTCAAGTTGCGCCGTTTTATGCTGAGGGCCGGGGCGCTGCTGACGGCGCTCCACGTGCTGGTCGCCTTCACACCCCTTTACTACGCCGTCGTGGTCGGGCTGATCGGCGCGCCGGCAGAGATCGTCGAACCGGCCCGGGTGGGCCTGATGATTATGACTCCCTGGACGTGGGCTATCGCCTATCGACGCTTCAACCAGGGGGTGCTGATCCGCTTTGGCCTCTCGCGGTCGGTGGGCGTCGGGACCGTCATCCGGCTCTGCGCCGACGGGCTGGTGCTGGCCGTCGGCTACTCGATGGGCAGTGTGCCCGGCGTCGTCGTGGCTGCCACTGCCATCATCGTCGGGGTTGTCACCGAGGCTGTCTACGTGGGGTTGCGTGTGCAACCTGTGCTGCGTGACCATCTCAAACAAGCCGAGCCCATCGAGTCCCCCCTGACCTTCAACGCTTTCCTGGCGTTTTACGTCCCCCTGGCAATGACCTCGCTGCTCAACTTGCTGGTGCAGCCGATAGGCAGCGCGGCTTTGAGCCGGATGCCCCACGCGCTGGAGTCGCTGGCGGTGTGGCCGGTCGTTTCGGGGTTGATCTTTATGCTGCGCAGCATAGGCATTGCCTACAACGAGGTGGTGGTCGCGCTGCTGGACGAGCCAGGTGCGGCTGCCAGTTTCCGCCGTTTCACCGCCCTGCTGACGGCGTTGACGAGCGGCTTGCTGTTGATCGTCGTCGCCACGCCCCTGGCCGGGTTTTGGTTTGGCCGCGTGTCGGCGCTCACACCGCCGCTGGCGATGCTGGCCCAACGAGCCCTGTGGATTGCGCTGCCAATCCCTGGCCTGAACGTCTTGCAAAGCTGGTATCAGGGGGCCATCGTGCACAGCCGCCACACCCGGGGTATCACCGAAGCGGTGGGCATCTTTCTGCTGACCAGCAGCGCCATCTTGTGGGCAGGAGTGGCCTGGGGGCAGGTGGCAGGCGTCTACGTCGGCCTGGCGGCTTTTGGGGTGGGCAGTCTGGCGCAAACTGCCTGGCTGTGGCGACGCAGCCGGCCGGCGATACAGGCTGTGCGGACCCGCGACGTGGCCCAGGGTGCCATCATATTGGAATGCGGTGTTCGGTAGGGGCAACCCTCGCGGTTGCCCGCCCCGGGCAGGGGCACCTGTGCCAACATGAGCGAATTCGTTTCCGGTTTTTCACCGCCGTTTCTGCGAGGTAAGCGCTCAGGTGGTCCCCCGTTGAGGGTTGGTGGCGAAGAGGAGGCAAAGCCCTCACCCACCCCCGCCTGCACCCCCTCCCTCTCCCAAATCGGGAGAGGGAGGGGGTTGGGGGGAGGGAGAGGGCAAGCCCTCGCGCTCCCAAACATCATCAACGCTTAACGGGGAGACTACCCAACTGCGTAAATCCTGTTTATAAGTGCCTGGCACCTATGCCTGAGCAGCAACTCTGCGAGAAAAAACAGCTTCCATCAGGAGGACACACGCAAATGAAGATATTGGTCACAGGCGGTGCCGGCTACATCGGCAGCATCGTCGTCGAGCAACTGATCGAGGCCGGTGAATCGGTCGTCGTCTTCGACAACCTTTACCAGGGACACCGAGCCGCTGTTCACCCTGACGCGATCTTCGTTGAGGGGGACCTGGCCGACAGGGCCGCCGTGGATGCGCTCTTCGACGAGCATCGGCCAGAGGCGGTTATGCATTTTGCCTCACACACCCTGGTCGGCGAGTCTATGGAGAATCCTTTCCGCTACCTGGGTGAAAATGTCACCAACGGCCTCAACCTGCTGCAAAGCGCCGTTCGGCACGACGTTCGCCGCTTCATCCTGTCTTCTACCGCCAATCTTTTCGACGACCCGGAGCGCATACCCATTGACGAAGCAGAGCGCATCGTGCCGGGCAGTCCCTATGGCGAGTCGAAGTACATTCTGGAACGGATGCTCCACTGGCTGGATCGGATCTATGGCTTTCGCTACGCTGCCTTGCGTTATTTCAACGCGGCTGGTGCTTCGACCGAGCGGGGTGAGGATCACCATCCCGAGACGCATCTTATCCCCATCGTGCTGAGTGTGGCCCTGGGCAGGCGCGACAAGGTGATTATCTTCGGCGACGACTACCCGACCCGCGATGGCACCTGCGTGCGCGACTATGTCCACGTGATCGACCTGGCCCAGGCGCACATCCTGGCCCTGCGTGCCCTCGACCGGGGAAGCCGCGTGTATAACCTGGGCAACGGTCAGGGCTTTACGGTGAAAGAAGTCGTCGAGACGGCGCGTGAGATCACCGGCCACCCCATCCCCGCCGAGGTTGGCCCGCGCCGCCCTGGCGACCCGGCAACCCTCATCGCCGGCAGCGACAGGATCCGGCGCGAACTGGGCTGGGAGCCAAAGTACCCTGCCCTGCGCGACATCATCGAAAGCGCGTGGAAGTGGCATCAGAGCCACCCTAATGGGTACTCCTGAATAAAGTGACCGGCACTTTTGTCGCCATTTCGTAATCGCTCACTCTCTGTTTTTTGGTAGTCTCCCCCTCCCTCTCCCAAATTGGGAGAGGGAGGGGGTGCAGGCGGGGGTGGGTGAGGGTTTTGCCTCCTCTCGCCGCCAACACGCAAGTTTTTTTAGCCCGCGTAGGCGGGCTTTGTGGCCAAAGGCCCTGTAGGGGCGACTTCAGTCGCTACTGCCCGGTGATAGGAGTCGTGGCTGTGATGGTCGCCGTGGTGAGAGCCGTGGACAGGAGGTCCCCCTCCTGTGGAGACAGGCTGCTGGGCACGTAACGATAGGCGTAGTCGGTGATCGCCCAGCCTCCGTCCTGCCGGCTGAGGGTGTAGGTGAACTCAAAGCTCTCTCGATGCGATGCGCGAGGTCCCACGTAGGTCCACGCCTCGGTGGAGATGACGATGACCGTGTCTGGCGAGGCCCCCTCGATGGCCACCGGCGGGGTGAGATAGACGAAGGTCACTTCCAGGGGGCGGAGATACCGCTGGTACAGGTCTTGGGCAAAGGCCTGGGCCTTCGCCAGCGCCTCGCCCCGCCACAGGCTCTCCAGCGCTGCCAGGTTGCCGATGCTGGGCTGAATCACTGCGGCCCGCAACAACTCGTTGGCCGTTTCGACGACGGCGATGGCCTGGGCCGTCTGGTCGGGTGAGAGGGTGGCGGCAGGGGTGAAGGTCGTGGTGGCGGTGGGGGTAGGCGGCAGCGGTGAGGGGGTGGCGGTTGGCGGCACCGGCGGCGGAGTTGGAGACGGCGGTGGCGTGGCTTCCATTGGGGGGCTGGTCGGTGTGGCCGTTGCCCTGGGCCGGGGGGTGGGAGATGGCGTCGCCGTTGGCGTAGACGTTGGAGTCGCTCCGCCCCGGGTAGCTGGCGGCGGCACAGTTGGCGTGTCGTCGCCTGTGCCTTTTGGGTACTCCGCCGGCGTGGGGGGAGGTGCGCCGGCAATCTTCGGCAGCCTGGCCTGGTTCAGCAGCATCCCCAGCCCTCCCCACACGGTCAGCCACAAAAGTAAACCCACCAGCAGCGCCAGGACCCGCCCGCCCCCGCCTCGACGGCCAGGGTCGAGGATGATCGGCCCGACTCGCTGCCCGCCTCGCAATGCGGCCAGCACCAGCAATGGGCCGATGAAGAGAACGGCCAGCGGCAGTATCACGGCGACGAGGTATAAAAGGCGGATCAGATCTCCCATCTGTTGCAGTTATCCTGTCCCCTGGGTGGCCGAGAAACTCGTTCTCTGGCGATTTTGCGGGTGCACTCTATGCACAGGCTGAGTATAACACATCTTCCCATCGCTTGCCAAGAGGTTTGACCCGCTATCCGGCAGGTGTTATACTGTTGGTGCCGCAGGAGGGAAAAAGGTCCATGCTCGACGGCTTGCGCAAGCTTATGACGCCTCGCTCTCCCCACGAAGAAACGGCGCACCGCGAATTTGTGCTCAAGGCAGTTCTGATCAGCGCCATCGTGTTGCTGGGCATCTATATCCTTGCTGCTTGGACGATCATTGATTGGACAAGCATTGTGGTGAGCCGTGGCATCCCGGCCTTGGGCCACGTCTTCTGGTTGCCGATATGGTTCCTTGCCCTTTTCAATTATTGGTTGGTTCACCGGGGTCACCTGAAGGTGGCCAGCTATTTGTTTTTGGGCCTTATCACCGTCGCCACCTCGCTGACGATGTACGTTCTGGGGACCAAAGACATCTCGGTGTTACTCTTTGCCTTTGGCGTGTCGCTGGCAGGGATGCTGGTCGGTGTGCGAGGGGCGATTCTCATCGCCGTGATAGACGTGACGGTCTTCGGCGTTTTGGCCTGGGCCGAGCATGCTAATCTGCGCCCGACGCCGATAGCGACGACGCGGCTGGAAGACGTGATCGCCCTGGCGCTCATCTTGACCGTGCTGACCATTGTGGAGTGGATTTTCCGCTTCGAGCGAGAGCGTCTGCTGCGCCGCTATCGTGAGCAAACCGTTGCCCTGCGCACAGCCAACGAGGCATTGGAGCAGGCCAATCAGACCATCGCTCAGCAGGAGGCGTGGCACCGCGAACTGGCGCTGGCCCGCGAGATTCAGTCTTCGCTGTTGCCCCGGTACAACCCCTCCCTGGCCGATTTCGACATCAAAGGTCGCTCGCTGCCAGCCGAAGAGGTGGGCGGTGACTTTTACGCCTATCTGCCGTTGACGGGTGGCCGATTGGGGCTGGCTGTGGGTGATGTGAGCGGCAAGGGGATGGCCAGTGCCCTTTACATGGCCATTGCCACCAGCGTCGTCGAGGCGCAGGCCACCACCAGCCCCGACGCAGCCACCCTGGTGAGACACGTCAACAATTTACTTTACCGGCGCATGTACGAAACCAGTATGAACACGGCGTTGGTTTACGCCCTGTTCGACCTCACTCGCCGCCAGCTTCGCGTGTGCAACGCCGGCCTGATCACCCCCATCTTCTATCGCGATGGCAACCTTCGCTACCTGGAGTGTTATGGGCTTCCTCTGGGCGTGGTCGCCGGCGAGGTTTACGAAGAGCAGCAGGTCGACCTGCAGCCGGGGGACGTAATCCTGTTGATGACCGATGGCATAGTAGAGGCGATGAACGCGCAACGGGACATTTATGGTTTTCCGCGACTGGAGGCTGCCCTGGAAGGCTGTGATATGGCAAATGCTCAGACGATTTTGGAT
The DNA here is from genome assembly GCA_024276515.1 of Chloroflexota bacterium. GTDB lineage: Bacteria > Chloroflexota > Anaerolineae > 4572-78 > NAK82 > JAJRXB01. The sequence continues at coordinate 8,419 of JAJRXB010000410.1, read as the reverse complement.
TGTATCTTCGACAGCGTCTTTGACTTTATGGGTGGGGTGTCCCCCCACGACGATATGACGCTGGTCGTCGTTAAAGTGGGGGGACGGCGTCGTTTGCATTAGAATCGGTTGCAGCTTATCCGATGGTGCTATCCCATGAGAGTCGGCAAATGGTCGTTTGCGCTTTGGACGATTGGGCTGGCAATGGTGCTCGCTCTGGGCGACTGCCGGCTTGCCCGGCCGAGTGCCGAGGGGGTGGAGTCCCCCCAGGGGAGAGTGGAGGCGACGCCTTTCCCGGCCGGCAAGACGACACCGTCAGAGGATCCATTTGCTGCGCGCCGGCAGGAGATGGTCGAGAAGCTCAAACGCCAGGGCATCTCCAACCCAGAGGTTTTGCGCGCTATGGGGGCTGTCCCCCGACACCTTTTTGTCCTTCCCAAGTACGTGGACCTGGCTTACGAAAATATGGCGTTGCCCATTGGCTATGGTCAGAGCATCTCGCAGCCCTACATCGTGGCCTGGATGACGGAGCTGGCCGACCTGAAACCGGGCGACCGGGTGTTGGAGATTGGCACTGGCTCAGGGTATCAGGCGGCGGTGCTGGCCGAGCTGGGCTACGTAGAGGTCTACACGGTTGAGATCATCCCGGCGTTGGCCGAGAGTGCGCAGGAACATTTGCAGGCGGCGGGCTACACAGAGGTTGTTGCCAAACAGGCCGATGGTTACTACGGCTGGGAAGAGTATGCCCCTTTCGATGCCATCATCGTCACCGCTGCTCCTGACCATTTGCCCCGTCCGCTGCTGAAACAACTCAAGGATGGGGGGCGAATGATCATTCCCATCGGTGCCCCGGGCGCTTACCAGTCGCTCTGGAAGTTCGTCTACGAAGGCGGAGAGTTGCAAGGTGAAAACGTGGGAGACGTGCGCTTTGTCCCCTTCACCGGCGGGGGGCAGCGCGGAGTCGGCGGCTACGAGTGGCCTTTGCCGTGAGAAGAGAGTATGATGTGCCAGTTACTCACGAGGGCCCCACAAGAGCTGCTCGCGCACCATCAGGTCGGTTTGACGAATCTTAAAGGAGAGATCGCTGGCGACGTTACGCATCAGGATGTATCCCATTTCAAAGTCATCCTCGCACATCTGGATGAGATCGTCGCGCCGGATGACCAGTAATCTGGTGTTGGGCGCAGCGCAACGAGCAGACGCAGAGCGCAGGCCTTCGTCTACCAGGGCAACCTCACCAAACGATTGTCCCCGCCGCAGGGTGGCGATGGTGGTCGGGCCAGGGGATTCCTCGTCGGAGACTCCCAGTATGCGCGGGTCTACCTGGATCGCAACCTCACCCTGGAGAATGACGTACAATTCGTCGCTGTTGGTGTTCTCGCGGAAAATGAGGTCGCCCTGTGCGTAGCGGCGCTCGACGCAAGCGCTGGCAATTCGCTCCAGCCGCTCTTTGTCCAGGTCGGCGAAAATATCAACCTGTTCCAGTAAGTGCGCGTAAGGCATCCTTTGACCTCCTCGGTGCGTGGATAATCGTTTGGCTCATATCTAGAATCTGTGCATGTCATTGCGAGCGAAGCGACACTTGCACCGCACGCAAGTGCAGGTGAGCAATCCCCGCTCACCTGCCCCACCGCAGTACCCCGTACGGGGCACGCAGGTGCGGGTCGCCTCCGGCTCGCGGTGACATGTCGGCACACTTTTCATATATGAGCCAACCGTTTTTATCATAACATGGAGAATTGAATCCGTCAACGGCAGGTCTTTGCAAATGACCCAAAAATCAAGTTCATCGTTTCAAGCCGCTCGTGACGAGGCACTCCGTGCCCTGGTGTTGCGAGCCGGTCTCACCCCCGATCAGGTTTCGGCGCTCAGGTTGGATCAGGTGCACCTGGCCACCGGAACCCTGGTGGTCGAGCCTGAGGAGTTTGCGCCTTCTCGATCTTCGATTGGGCGATCCCTTAGCCTGAAGCTGGATAGGGAGGTGCAGCGCGCTCTCATCGCCTGGCTGGTGGTGCGCCCCGATGGCCCAAACGACCACCTTTTCCCCGGCGAGGGGGCGGAGGGATTGGACGTGACGACCATCGGCCAGGTGGTCGCTGCCCCCAGGCCTTCTGAGCCGCCGGCGGAGGCGGCCGGCGTGTCCGCCCCCTCTGTCGCCGAACGGGAGCAGGTTCCCGAATCGCCGCCAGAACCGACGACTCAAGAGCGCCGTCCAACTGCCGAGCGCGACGAGGGACCTCAGGCGGCAGTGCCTCTCGACGAGATAGAAGCGCTGAGGAAACGTCTGGCCGAGGTTTACGATGCATGGGCGCCGGCCGCGCCGCCTGGCCCGGTCGAGCCGGTGGCCCGGCCTGCCCCCGAAGCAGAGGCCCCGCCCTCGCCGCCGGTTGGCCCTGTCGAACCTGAGGTGCCGCCCGAACCGGCGGTCTCACCTCCGGTCGAAGAGACCTACGTCTCTGCGCCCGAGGAGGAGCCCCCTTCGGACGTGGTCGAGCCAGCACCGGCAGCAGAGGTGGACACGTCCGTTTCCGCTTTGCCCGGGGACTCGCGTGTGGCTCCGCCTGCCGAATCTCCGTTGGGCGGGTTGGGCGATAGGGTAAAGGGATGGCTGGAATCGGGCGAGAAGAAAATCACCCTCAACCTCTCCTATCGCGCTGTGGGAATTGGCGGGTTGGCCCTGGTGATCGTCTGTTGTCTGGGCCTGGCCGTTGCTGGCGGCGTGTTGTTCCGCCCCGGTGGACAGGGGGGGCTCGTGGCCGGCGCGACGCCAACTGAAAAGTCGACGCCGATTGAAACGACGAGGTCTGCTACCCCCACACCTTCTCCCTCACCCACGTTGTCTGCCACGGCTGTGTCCACCGCCGTGGTCAGTGCTACGGCCACCGTTGCGTCTGCGCCCACCGAGGTCCCCACGCCGCCGCCGACCGTCGGTCCGACGCCCACGCCGATTGTCATCGTCGTCACCGCCACGCCGACGCCAGAGCCACCGGCCACCGCCACCCCTGCACCGCCGACCGACACGCCGGTCGGCGGTGCGCCGTCGGAGCCGGCCGCTACCCCAACACCTGCTTTCAAGTATCCGGCCCCCGTCTTGCTGGAGCCTGAAGATGGCGGGGTTGTGCCTGGCGTGTACGCCTTCCTCAAATGGGAGCCGGTGGGTCCCCTGGCCGACGACGAGTGGTACGCGGTGCGCCTGATATACCTTCAGCAGGGAGAGCCTGTTTATCAGGGAGACCGGGTGAAGGTGACAGAGTGGCGGGTGCCCGAGCGCTTCTACTACCAGGCCGACGGGCCGGCGCTGGAATATCACTGGTACGTGTTCGTCGAACGGGAGAACCCCGATGGCTCCACGACGCAGTTGAGCCCCGAAAGTGAGACCTTCGTCTTTCGGTGGGAGTAAAGGATTGACATCTAAATATGGGCATGGTATAAGTAATGTATACTATAAAATAAACCTTTTGCTCTATCCGACCCCCGTCGCATCTGACCGATGCGACGGGTCGTGGAGAGAAAAAAATATTTAGCAGAAAAAAGGAGGTAGCACATGGCTGAACTTAGTTGTGCTGGACCAACAGGTGCCTACGTCAGCGGGCAACAGGTGAAGGCGGCAGACGAATCAGAAAGTGTCAGCAAGGAGGTCACTATGGTACAGGCGCGTGTGGGCAAGGCGGCTCCTGATTTCGAGGCGCCGGCGTATTACAAAGGTGATTTCACCACGGTCAAGCTATCTGATTATCTGGGGAAGTGGGTTTTGGTGTGCTTCTATCCGGGAGACTTCACCTTCGTTTGAGCGACGGAATTGGCAGCAGTTGCTGCCCGGTACCAGGACCTGCAAGACCTGGGAGTAGAGATTATTTCCATCAGCGTGGACAGTGTTTTCGTCCACAAGATATGGAACGATTACGAACTGTCCAGAATGGTCGAAGGTGGAATTCCCTGGCCTATGGCCACGGATGCAGCGGGGAACGTGGGCAAAGTTTACGGTGTCTATGACGAAGAGAGCGGCGTCGAGATGCGTGGCCGTTTCATCATTGACCCGGACGGGGTGATCCAGGCTATCGAAATACTGACCCCGCCCGTGGGGCGAAACATCGTGGAGGCTATCCGCCAGGTGCGTGCTTTTCAACATGTGCGCAACACCGAGGGCAAAGAAGCCACGCCTGCGGGCTGGGAACCTGGCGCCTCTACCCTCAAACCGGGCCCCGACCTGGTGGGCAAAGTCTGTGAAGTGTGGAAGCCATAGGCTTCCTTTCGGGTGCGAGGTTATAACAGGAGCGGTGGCTTTGCGCCATCGCTCCTGTTGTGTTTGAATAGTGGCCGTAGCCTTGCGCGGGGCAGCGGCGTGGGGTAGAATTCAACCCAGAAGTTGACGCGTATGCCGGGTAGGCGTTGGGTCAAGTTGGGGCGGACGATCGTTCGTCCCTGCCCGCCGGTGCCTGGAAGGAGAATGGGAATTGAACAAGCGCGAGCGTGTCTACGCTGCTTTGCACGGCGAGCCGGTGGATCGCTTGCCGGTGAGCCTGTGGCGACACTTCCATAAGCAAGATCAAACCCCACAAGGGCTGGCCCGGGCCACCCTGGAGTTCGCTCGTCGGTACGATCTGGATCTGATCAAGGTCACGCCCAGCGGACTGTACGGCATCGAAGATTGGGGTGCTTCTATCAGCCGGGCGAGCAACGACGACACCCCTCCCCGGCTCAAACGGCCGGTCATCGACTCGCCAGAAGACTGGCGCCGACTGGCAGCTCTCTCGGTGGAGGAAGGGTCCCTGGGGCGTGGGTTGCAGGCATTGCGTGCCATCCGTGCGGAGTTAAAACACGAGGAGACGCCGGTCTTGATGACCATCTTCAGTCCGCTCACCCTGGCCTACAAAATGGCCGGTGAGGCAGCCCTGGAACATTTGCGCCAGCATCCGACCGATTTGCACTTTGGGCTGGCGATCATTGCCGAGACGATGGCTCGTTACGGGCTGGCGGCGCTGACTGCCGGCGCCGATGGCGTTTTCTTTGCCACACAACTGGCCGGCTCCAGCCTGCTGACCCCCGACGAATACCGGGAATTCGGCGAGCGATACGACCTTATTGTGCTTGAGTATCTGGCTCGCCAGACCGAACTGACGGTGCTTCATCTTCATGGGCAGGACGTGTTCTTTGACCTGGTGCATCGCTACCCGGTGGCGGCGGTGAGCTGGCACGATCGGGAAACTCCCCCTTCGCTGCGCGAGGCAGCGGAGCGCACCGACAAAGCGTTGATGGCCGGTCTCGATCGGGATTTGCTGGCCACCGGATCGCCGGAGGAGGTGGCTGAACAGGTACGCGACGTCCAGCAGCAGACGGGGGGCAGGAGGTTGATTCTGGCCCCGGCTTGCGTGATCCACCCCGAAACCCCCGACGCCAACCTGCAAGCAGTCGTGCAGGCGGTAGACGACAGTCAGATGCCAGACGTCGGGTAGTTGGGCAGGGAATCCGACTGCCGTCTGCCGGGCATCGTGCAGGTGGGGGCGAACTCGGCGCGAACCATCTCGTACACGTCCAGGATTTCGTCGGCGACGTGCGTCCAGTCGTACCGTTCACTCCAGCGGGTGGCTTGCTCGCCCAGGTGGTCGCGCAGGTTGGGGTGTTTGAGGAGCAGGGTGATCTTGTCGGCCAGGGCGTCGGGGTCTTGACCAGGGACCAGGTAGCCGTTGAACCCATCTTCGATGCTGAAGGAGAGTCCGCCCACGTCGGAGCCGATGACCGGCGTTCCACAGGCCATCGCCTCCAGGGCGACCATGCCAAACGATTCGTAGTGGGAGGGCATTACCACCATCTCGGCAGCCGAGTAGTAGTAAACCAGCGTGTCCTGATCTTTCGCGCCCAGGAAGGTCACCAGATCGCCGATGCCCAGGTCGGCGCGCAGTCGCTTCAGGCGTTCAAACTCCGTCTGCTCCGATTCGGAGTTGGGGTTGGGATCGCCGCCGATGATGGAGACACAGAGGTTGTCTCGCCAGCCGGGATATTGGTCGGTGACACGCTTCATCGCCCGCATCAGCGTGGAAATGCCTTTGAGGGGCTGAATGCGTCCCACGAAGAGGATCATCTTGTGATGGGTAGAGATGCCGATGCGAGTTTTGGCCTCGGCGCGGGGGATGGGGCGGAAGAGTTTCAGGTCGACGCCGGCCGGCACCACGGAGATCTTGTCGGCGTCGGCCCCGTAGAGCCAGCTCATCTGGGCTTTTTCCAGCGGCGTGGCGGCGACCAGCCGGTCGGCGAAACGCATCACTTCTCTTTCCACCTCGATGCGGCGAGGGTTTTCCCGTTCCTCTGGAGTTTGCGCCACGCGGTTTTTCATTTCTCCCAGGGTGTGAAACATCTGAATAATGGGCACGCACCACGTGGCGCGCAGGCCACGGGCGGCCTGGCCTGAAAGCCAGTAATGACTGTGGATCAGGTCGTAGGTTAAATTCTCGTGCAGGGCGAAATGTTGCACCCGCTGAACGAATTCGGGCAGGTGATCGAAGATACGATTCTTGTCGCAGGGGCGTTCGGGTCCGGCCGGGATGTGGATGACGCGCCCTAGTTTTCCCAGCCGGCCTGTGCTGATGCGCGGGATGGCGGGGTTTTGTGAGCGGGTGAAGACGTCCACGGCGATGCCCCGCCGGCTGAGTTCGCGGGATAGGTCTCGCACGTAAACGTTCATCCCGCCTGTCTCTTTGCCGCCCAGGGTGGCCAGCGGGCACGTGTGGACGCTCAACATAGCGATACGTTGGATCATAAGGCAAATGGCGGGTGTCTGATGTCAGGTAGCGTGTAACGTGCTTCGTGCTGCGTAATTCTTGTTCGACACGCAACACGCAACACGCAACACGCAACACGCAATACGCAATACGTTCAGCGTACCACGCGCAGGCGATGGACAGTCTCCGGCACAGCGCCAAAGCGGAATTTGTAGACCTCGTCGCCGCGCAGGAAATCGAAACGGGCCCGGCCTAGCTCGATGGCGTGTTGGATGGCATACGCCACCAGGACGATGCCGGGGCTGAGGCGGGCGAATTGTGTCGGGTCGTAGCCGGAGTTGTAGACGAGAATTTCGTTTTGATAGTCAAAGCAGAGCAAGCTGGCGGCCCGTGTGCCATCGAACTCGATGAAGTATAGTTTGAGCCAGCCCGTTCTGGCCAGTTGGCCGACGATGGCGCGGAAGAAGGACTTTGTCGCCTGGTCCCAAAAATCCTCTTTTTCGGCAGTGCTTTTCTGGTGAAGCTCAATAAAGGACTCTGTGTCGGCAGCCAGGCCCTCGCCCCCTTCGACCACGTACCAGCGCACGTCGGCGGCTTCCTGGGCCCGGCGCAGCTTGCGTCGGATTTCGTGGCGTTGCTTCTTGTTGAGACTGGCCAGGTAATCATCCCAGGCGGCGGGCAGAGTGATGACCGGGCAAACGTCTTCCACGTCCACGGTGACGGTGTAGCCCTGCGATTGGGCCAGGTCGGCCAGGCGAACGTGGGTTGGCGAGGCGTGGGGGATGTTGCACAGGCTGACCTCATCCCACTCAAGCGCGTCGGGACCGATCAGGAAGTTCCATATGGTTGAGCAGACCTCATCTGCGTAATCCCGGTCTATGATGAGGTCCAGGTAGTCTGAGACGTCGGCGCAGCCGACGAAGGAGAGTTCGCGTTGCCCCTGGTCGTTCGTGTGCCGAAAGAATGGGGCGATGCCGATGAGGCGGTCCGCGTCGTCGCGCACGGCGATGAGCAAAAGGTCCCCGTGCCCCAGATGTTCCCACCAGGTTCGCTGCCAGCGATAGGTGAGAAAGAGGGGAGAGGAAACGGACCGGGCGATCAGGTCGTCCCATTCGCTTGCCAGCGCGTCGAAGCCAGAAACGTCGGTGAACGTTTGGATGTGCATAAATGTGTACTCCAATGTGACATTGTCAAGCTACTCAGCCACCCTTCGCCTGGGGCTAAACCCCCAGGCTCATAGCTGAAGCCGACTGAAGTCGGCTGGGCCTGAGGACGCTTCAGCGTCCTTTAGCTTCTAGCCCTGAGCTTTAGCTCGGGGCTAGGTAGCAGGCTGAGTAGTAACGCCTGGAGATTATATATGGGCGTTGCGGCGAAAGCAAATGCATTGCCGAAAAGGCAAGCGCGAAGGACAACATGTTGCCCTTCGCGCTTGCGGGTGGAAAGTAGGGGCGAACGTTCGCCCCTACTTCTCTATTTGGCTCATGTTCAGAACAGGTGACCGTCACTTTACTGAAATCATCAGGCGGCGCAACTACCTCGACAATGTCATGTTTCCGCAGGTTGCTATGCTTTCTTCAGGTGTCATTCCCTGGACTGTCCGTCTAGGACAGGCTCAGCAAAGCGAAGAGTCTCATATACCAGATAGTTACGTTACAACAATTTGTTGATCTTCAAACAGGGCGGGTGGAATCTCGCCGGAGAGAGATTCCGGCCCGGATGCAGGG
>JAJRXB010000409.1 GCA_024276515.1 Chloroflexota bacterium | reverse complement strand
GCGTGTGCAGTTTGCTCATGGGGCACCTCCCTGTGAGCGATCATCCACGGCCGCCGCCGCCAGCCCCACCGGAAAGGCCAGGCCATAGCGATAGACGCGGTGCGCGGTGAAGGCCTCGGGCGTGGCGTCGGCCAGTGTGCCCAGAATCTTTTTTTCTCCGGGCCAGCGCAGGATGCTCCCTTCGGCGAACATGCGCACCGCCTTGCGGCGCAGGGCGCTGCCCCGCAACACCTCGCCTGTGGGCGATTCGACCCGATCGGGCGAGGCCATCCACCCCCGCCGCACCTGAAACCGGTAGCTCACCGCGTCGTCGGCCAGCACATCCTCCAGTTCTGTCTCGGTTGGGTAATAGAGGGACAGGGTCAGGAACCGCTCGCCCGGCTTCGGATGGGGCAAAGGAGCCAGAGCGTGCGGGCCGAGGAGGCGAAACAGGCCGTGTCCGGCGCTGCGCTCGCCACCGATCCCTTCATCACCCAGTACCTGCAAAACCACTTCCCCTCGATCTCGCCAGTCTTCCCGCCACCGTACCAGCAACCACAGTCCGCCCCCCGGCTGGAACCACACTCGGCCAGCCTGGTACACCGTCGAGGTGCTGGCCCGCCGATCCACCGTCACCCGGGACACATCGCCTATCGCCCACAGGCGGATAGCGTCGGTTTCCTCGTCCCGCCAGCCGGCCACTTTCTCCCGCTCGTCCGTGGTGAGCCATACCCTACGCCCTTGCACAAGGTTGGGGTACTCTATCCCCTGGTGGCCGATCACAGTTTCTTTGATCCACTCTCGACGGAGGGAGTCTCTATCACCGGCCATCCACGCTCGGAAAATGCTTTCCGATACCCAGGCGATTCTCTTGACCGTCTTGCGTTCCTCCGGCACGTCGGGCACGCCTGGTGGTGGCTCTATAGGCCGGGGGAAGAAACGGATCGCCTGGCCGGGGTCGAAGGGGTCGGGCGGATGCCAATCTTCCACCTCTTCCTCGCGCCGGGCCAAAAGATAGGGAAAGGCAGAGGAGATCGCCACTGGCGGATCCGGGGTGAAGAAGTCGGCCAGGAAGTCCCGGAGCGTGTCCAGGCCGAACTGCTGGCGGATGGCGTGACACAGGGCCGAGAAGAGGGTGTCCGACGGCCCGTGCAGGGCCGTAGCCTCGATACCTACCCCCCGCAACCCGAAATGGAACGGCGCCCGCGCTTCCAGATGATACGCCATGGTATCCATCGGGCACCTCCTTTCAGTTTTCGGCCGGTTGATAATCTTCGATCTTGACGTTGTTTTTCAGCCACTCCAGCAGTGCCTGCTTCTGAGCCAACACCTCCCCGACGCCGATGTTGGCATCGGCGGGAGTTTTCTCCCACGACACTTCGGCGGCGTAGTTTTTCCGATTGCGGCAGGAGACACGCACCCCTTCGAAGCGCACCTTACCGCTGCCCCGCGAACCCTGGCCGCCCAGGTAATCGTCCTCCAGCAGTTGCATAGCCTCGAAAACGTTCACGAAGCGTGCCAGGTCGCCCGCGTCGTAAACTGAAAAGACCAACTCGAAGCTGTCGAATAGGGCATCGGCCGGCACCCGTTCCATCTGACGGGGCACCGCCGCCGAGGTCACCCGGTCAATGGCCGCCTCCCATTTGACTTCGGTGTAAGGCAGGTCGGTTTTGGCGCGCACCCGCAATTCTTCCTCGCTTTCCGCGGAGAGAAAAGCATCGCGCACCACCAGGCGGGTGGGAAAGGAGGCTTCCAGTTGGCCCGGCACGCCGTAGATTTGACACACGGGGCAACTCTCGTAATCCCTCCGCTTTTCGCAGACGTGGATCTTGACGCCCCTGCCGATGGGCCAGTTTTGGCGCACGCCGGTCATCTTCTCCCACAGAGAGCGCATCTTGCCTCGCACGCTGGAGCCAGGGATGTAGGGCCGGCCGGTGAGGGTGTCGCGGATCACGGGGTTGTCTACCCCGCCGATGGCCAGGGCCGCCGGCGAGCCGCCGATGTGCAGGCCGGTCACCGCCTTGATCTTGCCCCGCACGAAGATACGTCCGTACAGATCTACGCTCTTGTCTGTCATTTTCATCCCTCCTCTACTGCCCACCTGCGGCGGTGTGGTAGGCCAGGATGGCCTCGAAAAAATCCACAAAGTTCTGAAATCGCTGCCGATCATCTCCGACCAATTCTATGGCTGGAGATAGCACATCTTTGAGGATCTCGACCCCTTTGCCTCGTTCGCGTCTGGCCTGATAAGCCAGCTTTGGCTTGAGCAGGATCAGTTGCCGCGCAGCGTACTTCTGCGCCTTCTCCGTAGCTCGCGGTCCCCAGCTCATCTCGATTTGCCGTACTGTGCCAAAAACGTTGCGGATCTGAGATGTGGTGAGTTGACGAGCTAGACTGGTGCCGATGTTCTCAGCACGATTTGTCAGAACTTTCGCATCACCATCAACGATGATCTTTTGATAGTCTTGCGGGGATAAATGTTTCTGACCCATGGATAGACCTCCTCTCCAAAGTTGAATTACGCCTCAGCCAGTGAAGCCAGGTGGCCTTCGACAAGACTGAGGGAAACATCCGCTACTGGCTTGTGTGTTTCTCGGTCTCTTCCACCCGCGTCGAATACTCCGCCCACCGCGCGGCCAACCCGCTGTAGCGCACCGTGGCCGGTTGCAGGAGTCGTTTTTGCAGTCCCGTGATTCGCGCTTTCACTTCATCGTCTTTGCTGCGTCGGGCCATGCGGACCAGGCTGTACACCTGCATCCACGCCCAGCGCCCAAAGAACATCTGTGGATTCGGCAGGGGTAGCTTTTTGTCCGGTGGCCGCTTTCGATTAGCCCACCGGATCCGCCGCCGGACATCCCGCAAACCGGTGTGGTAGAGCCGATGAATGGTCTGAACGGTTTGAAGCAATGCCTGGGGCAACCGTTGTTCATCTTCCGCGTTGTCTCGTGTCCCGACCAGCCATAGCAGTTCGTCTTTCTGACTGCGTACCAACTCCCAGTCCTCCCATCCGACCACCGTGCCCAGGAAGCAGAGGGCGTCTTTCTTGCGACCGTCGGCCCGGATGTATCCCTTGGCCCGCCCCTCTGCCTCTCCCGCTCGCTCCGCCGCCCGATACAAGGGGAACTTGGCCCCCTCCAGGGTGATGCCCCCCGACAGGCTCAGTGCCGGATGGTTGCCGGTGAAGGCTTTGAACTCGTTGCGGATGGCCCCGGCCAAGTCGGGCAGATGATGCCAGGCCCCCACGATGAACAGGTCATCGCCGCCAGCGTAAATGGTGTAGAGGTCGTTCTCTGCTTGGTCGTGTGCCAGTATATTCAGGTAGCCGCCGAAGAAAAGGTCCAGCGCCCCACTCAATGCGCTCAGTTTGGGCAGGGTCAGATCCGGCACTCCTTCGCTGAACACTCGTCCCAGCCCATCCACATCCATGCGCAGCACACCCACCCGCTCAATAGCTCCGGCCCACTTCGCGGCTTTGGCCAGGATGGCAAAACTGCGAATCTGGTCCCCCTCGGGAATGTTCTCTTCGTCCCACTCTTCCGTATCGCGCAGGCGCTTTCGGTCTTCGTCTGTGACTACCGGTGTCACGTTGGCCACCAGGCGGAAGCCGTGGGCACCGGTTTTGAGGAAGTCGAGGTGGTTGAGGGTCAACACGGTGCCCTCGCGCTCCGGCTGTCGGTGGCTGAAGTGGTAACGAAAGCCGGTCATCTGAGCCAGCAACTCTGCCCAGCCGTCCTTATCCTCCGTCGGAGCATCCAACAACGTCGGTTCCTCAACCACGGTCATCCACAGGTCTCTGTGCCGGATATTTTGGGCTAGATTGATGAAGCTACTGCACAGGTAGCAGACACGGGGACCTGCGGCGCCCGCTGGCACTTCGCCTTCGGGCACCTCTCCCGTTCGCTCCAGCGGTTTGCTGTTCTGCTCGTTCACCTCGATCCGGCACACGGCACACGATAGCTGGCTGCCCTTCCCCTCTGGCTCAAACAAGACCTCCCAGCCCCGCTCACCCACCGCCAGTTCCCATAGCGGCCGGTTCTTGGCTTGGGCGATTTGCGCGGCGAACTCGTCTCGCACCCTTCTGAACCGGTCAGGTGTGAACAGGTCGGTGGCTGATACTGACATAGCTTCCAGCACCAGAGCCGTATCGCCCTGGATTGCTTTCACCAACAGGGCGTTGACTCGCCGTTGTATGCGCTCTGCCATCCTGGCGATCTCCGACCCCTCTGGCCCCAGCACCACAAAATTCCCCCCGGCATTGTAGACCACGTTGGCCGGGCAGAGTTTCAAGTCGGCCAGGATACGCCGTACCACCGCGTCGCCCAACAACTGAATGAAGAAGCTGCGCCCCCGCAACCCCTTGGCCGCCCCCTTGCTGGTGATGGTG
>JAJRXB010000408.1 GCA_024276515.1 Chloroflexota bacterium | reverse complement strand
TACAAGCTCTCCCGATGGTAGTTGCGCTGCCCTGATTTTACCATTTCGAACAAGCTGCGTCAACACATTCTCGGGAACGCCATATTTTCGTGTCGCTTCGGCGAGGGGGATGAAGATGGGAACTTGTACAGTCATCAGCAATCTTCCTCACTCCGAGCGCAATCAAAGAGCCCCGCCGCCAATCCCGGCGCGAGGCTCTTTTCGTTGTCGGCCGGGAACGGCCGGCTCGATTTTTTTACTGTAAACACAATGAGTGCACCCTGTCCGTCGTTCTCACGGCAAAATAAAAAACTTCTCCGCTTGCTTTCTCTCTCTCCTCGTTTTGGAAAAGGGGCTTATGAGTCCCCTGCTTCGGCCACTGAACTATGCCGTAAAAGGTTTCCCAAACACAAATGGGAGCGTCTTCTGCCCCGCTTTTCCCAGTCAAAAGGAAGGGGTTTTGCAGACCCCCGACAAATTTAGGGAAGAAATTGCCGTTCGTTTTCCTGAGAAAAACTGTGAATCCAAGATAAGTGAGGGCAGGGCACAAACCCCGCCCCAGGTGCCCCGTATGGGGTACAGGTGCCCCGTATGGGGTACAGGTGCCGAGGGGCAGACTTGAACTGCCGACACCTTGATTTTCAGTCAAGTGCTCTACCAGGCTGAGCTACCTCGGCAAAGAATTGCAGGCTTTGTTTCGGGGGTGTTACGTTGCGCCCAGTATAGCATAATGTCGATTAACGGTCAAATAAAGTCCCTTCCCGACTGGGGACAACGAGTATTCAACTTTCAGTTAAACCAGGGTATAATAGGGACAACAGGGCAGTTGCCCGGAGGCTTAACGGGCCCCCACGTCCCATCCCCTCGTCAGGTCAAGGAGAAACGCCGATGACACAGACACAGGCCATTCAAGACTTTCTGAACGATCTGCAAAACAAAGTTGCGGGCGACCTCCGCACCGACACCTACAGCCGGATATTCTACAGCACCGACGCCAGCATCTACCAGGTGATGCCCTACGGCGTCCTCATCCCCAAAACGATGGAAGACGTGCACGCGGCGGTGGAGCTGGCCGCCCGCTATCGCGTCCCCATCCTGCCCCGCACCGCCGGCAGCAGCCTGGCCGGCCAGGCCGTCAACGAGGCGCTGGTGATTGACATGACCCGCCACCTGGACCAACTTCTCGAAGTCAACCCCGAGGAGCGCTGGGTTCGGGTGCAGCCGGGGCTGGTGCTGGATGAACTCAACCTGCATCTCAAGCCAATGGGCCTGGGTTTTGGTCCCGACCCGGCCAGCAGCAATCGGGCGGCGATGGGGGGCATTGTAGCCAACAACTCCACCGGCGCTCACTCCATTCTGTACGGCATGACCGCCGACCACGTGCTGGAAACCGGCGTCATCCTGAGCGACGGTAGCCAGACGACGTTTGGGCCGGTGGAGGCCGGGGAACTGGGACGATACCAAGAACGGCCCGGGCTGGAGGGGGAGATTTACCGGCGCGTCTGGGAGATGAGCCAAACCCGCGCCGAAACCATCCGGGCCGGCACGCCTCGCCACTGGCGACGCTGCGGCGGCTACAACCTGGACCGGTTTGTCGAAGGCGTTTCCTTCAACTACCCCCAGGATCGTCGCTTTAACCTGGCCAAACTCATCTGCGGCTCCGAGGGCACGCTGGCGGTGATGACCGACGTCAAACTCAACCTGGTGCCGCTCCCGGCCAAAACCGCCCTGGCCATCGTCCACTTCGACAGCCTGTACGAGGCGCTGGCTGCCACGCCCGTCATTTTGCAGGTCGAACCCTCGGCCGTGGAGCTTTTGGACAACCTGGGCTTGACCCTGTGCCGCGAAGTCCCCGAATATGCCCGCCTGCTGACCACCTTCATCGAAGGCGAGCCTCACTGCGTACTCATCACCGAGTTCCACGGCGAGAGTGAGAGCGAAGTCGAGGCCAAAGTTGAACGCCTCAAAGCGCATCTGGCAAAAGAGAAGGTGGGGCGGGCTGTGGTGCCGGCCATCCCTCCCCAGGTGCAAAACAACGTGTGGACGGTGCGCAAAGCGGGCCTGGGGCTGCTGATGAGCATCAAAGGCGATCACAAACCCATCCCCTTCATCGAAGACGCCGCCGTGCCGGTGGAGCACCTGGCGGAATACGTCACCCGTATCGAAAGGTTTTGCAACGACCTGGGGACGCGGGTGGCCTATTATGCCCACGCCAGCGCCGGCTGCGTTCACATTCGTCCCCTCATCAACGCCAAAGTAGCCAGCGAGGTAGACAAACTGCCGGTCATCGCCACCTTTGCCGTCGAACTGCTGGGCGAATACGGCGGCTCCCTCTCCAGCGAGCACGGCGACGGTCGCTCCCGAAGCTGGCTGAACGAGCGATTCTT
>JAJRXB010000407.1 GCA_024276515.1 Chloroflexota bacterium | reverse complement strand
CCTGCTAACCCGGTCAAAGCCGGCAGCCAGAGGGCCGATTTTAGCTTCCTGAGGGACTGCTCTACCTTGATAGCCCTTCAATCGCTATGCAATCCGGACTTTGACAGGACCCTAGTGCATTTGGGCGTAAATAGTTGCCTGGTTTCTGCTCCCGTCGGGTCTGTGACCCGACGGTTCCGGCCCGTCAAAGACGCGGGTCGCAGACCCGCTTTGAGCAAGGTTACTTTTGTGCGAGTTGTAGTACTAGGACAAACCGACAAACGGTTTTAGTTTGCCAGTTACCCACCGATATGCTACAATTTATTGGATACGTTTTGCGCTGGCAGGGTAGTTCGTCTCAAAATCGCCCATCGCCTTTCTCCAGGGATGGCGATCATTTGCAATTTTATTGGGGGAATGTGAGCTATGTCCCACATTTTAGTGGTTGACGACGAGGAAGACGTCGCTCAAACCATCGAGCACGCTTTGCGTCGTGATTATCAGGTGTGGGTGGTCTACAGTGCCATTGAGGCACTTAAGATGGCTCGGCGGATTAACCCCGATTTGATCATCCTCGACATTTTGATGCCGGGCATGGACGGTCTGGAGGCTTGTCGGGAGTTCCGGCGAGACCCGATGCTCAGGTCGGTGCCCATCCTCTTCCTCACTGCTCTGGGTCGGGTGGAAGATAAGATCGAAGGCTTTGAGGCCGGCGCCGATGACTACCTCACCAAACCTTTCGACATCCGCGAGTTGATGCTGCGGGTAAAAGCCATCCTGCGCCGGTCAAAGGTCGAAACCCAAGAATCGAAACCCTTGCAAATCAGCGTCGGGAGCCTCACCTTAGACTGCCGGACCTATCAGGTAGACACCGGCGAGAGGAAAGTGCTGCTCACCCCGGTTGAGTTCGACCTGCTCTACCACATGATGAGTCATCCCAACGACATTTTCAGCAGCGACCGTCTGTTGCAGGAGGTGTGGGACTACCCCAGCGACACCGGTAGCCCCGACCTGGTGCGCATGCACATCAAGAATCTGCGTCGCAAGATCGAACCCGACAGCAGCAACCCCCGATTTATCCTCACCATCCCCCGTCACGGCTATACCATCGCCTCAGAGTAGAGAATCCCCAACCCGTGGCGATCTGCTGCACACCGGCAAGGCCCCAGCCCTGACGGATTCCGTGGTTGGCGTCGGCAAAGCCCGTTTGGTAGGCCGAGAGTAAGCGTTCAGCAGGGCAGGTGAGTCGTTACTGCCAATGCGCAAATTGCGACTTTCAAAACGCACTCTGACAGTACTTACGCAGTTGAGCACAAAAATAGGGTCCGTAGTGACGACTTCCCTGGCCTGGCGCCAGGCCAGGGAAGTCGTCACTACAAACCTAAACTGCGTAAGTACTGACTCTGAGACGCTGCAACGTGCAAAAGCAAACAGGCCGAAGGCCAACACCTTCAGCCTGTTTATTGACGCCGACCCCTGTCCCTTATAGAATTACTATACAAGATTTGCGTCACATGCGGGAATGTTGATGGGAACGTGTCATTGCGAGCGGAGCGAGGCAATCTCCTGCCAGGTCTGGGATTGCTTACCCCGTTCGGGGCACAGTCGTCGCTACGCTCCTCGCAATGACATCCATAGAAGTTTGGTTGCGGCTGGAGGTCGCGATATGCTCGCAGAACGGGAATGCAAAGGATCGTCCAGCGCAGATCAGATTCAAGACCTGATTTGTTTAGGGGGATGGCACCGGACACCCATCAAGGAATACAGAGAGCCTGCCCGGCGTAGATCAGGTTCAAGTTGTAGATGCCGTTGGCAGCGGCGATGGTCCACGGACTCACGCCATAGATGCGGCCAATGCCGTGCAACGTCTCTCCCCAGACAACCGTGTGAGTTCTACTGCAACCGGGGGGTGCTGGCGGGACCGCAGCCGGGATCCACAACGACTGACCGGCCCAGATGTAGTTGCAATTGCTAAGCCCGTTTACGGAGCAAATGGTGTATGGATTCACGCCATACAGTCGGCCGATGGAAAAGAGGGTTTCTCCCCATCGCACCGTATGCCAAAAGCCTCCAGAAGGGGGGGGCGCGGCGGAACTCACGGGCACCAGAACCAGCACCTGCAAGAGCAAAACCAAGCCAACAATCAACATCAACTTGCGCATAGGTACCCTCCTTTGCCTGGTCGGCGCTCCCCAACGCCAGCCAGCTACTAAAGCTACGGCCCGGGGACCTCTCCTCCCTCAGGCCTGAACATAACAGTTACTCCTATTATATCCGGCTTCTCCGATAATTGCAATGGTTATTGAACATAACTGCTGCAAGTTTGTTGCCATAAAATAAGTAACCTGGGAACATTGGTACCAAAGGGCTAGTGAGCACCCCGCTGCTGTGGTTTTGAGGGTCTACTCACCCTTGCGCAGGTTGCCGGCAGATGGGTTCCGGAAACCTTGATGGCCAATTGATACGGCCCCCTCGGCAAGAATCGGTTCCAGAAACCTTCGCAAGGCTTATCGCAAACCCCCTCCGAGCATAAGGTGAACAGCTACGAGCATTTTTTGCGAAACATTAACATTTCTCTAGCGCAAGTCTAACATTGGCGTATTATAGTCTCTACCGAGGTAACTGCTTTGACAACCTCATATTAGGTTATGTCACTCGCGCTTCCAAACGTCATCAACGCTTAACGGGCTCGACGCTTCGGCACTTTCCGAGAAAGCTCTTGAGTAGAAGGGAGGTGTTTCGCCATGTTCCGATCGCTGTTTCGTCCGTTTGATTGGGATCCGTTTGACATTTGGGATCCTTTCCGCGAGGTGAGGACATTGCACCGGACAATGGATCGGTTATTTGAGACTCTGGCCTACACGCCCAGCCTGGTTTTGCCCCGTTATGATTTTCGGCTCGACGTGACCGAGCGACCCGACGACTTTGTGGTGACAGCCGTTTTGCCGGGATTGCATCCGGAGAACATTGATGTTAACATTGCTCAAGACGTGCTGACCATCCAGGCTGAGTGGCCTGAAGCGAAGGAAAAGGAAGAGGAAGAAAACGTCCGTTATCTGCTACGCGAGCGCGCGGGCGGTCGTCTGGAACGGCGAGTGCGCTTCCCGCTGCCGGTAGAAGCTGATCAGATCGAAGCCAGCTACGAGAACGGAATCCTGACCGTCATCGTGCCCAAAGCGGAAGCGGTCCGCTCCAAGCGCATCGCCGTGCGGGCGGCTACGCCTCAGTTGACCGGCAACGAAGAAAATGTGGTAGAAGGTGAAGCGCGGGTCGTGGAAAACTGAGAGCGTGTCTGAAAAATCAGGATTTAGACTTCCAGCGGGCAATTTCCCCCATTGAAAATGCCTGCAAAAGCCATAATTTCGCCCCCGGAAGGCTGTTCCCCAGACCTTGGAAGTCTGGTCACAGGAATTTTCAGATATGCTCTGACAGGTAGAGGAGGTGGTATCTATGGCAAGCCTGATTCGTTGGGACCCGGTGCGAGAGATCATGGGGCTGCGCGATGGGTGGGACCTTTTTCGGGTAATGGACCGGTTCTTCGACGATACCTTCTTCCCTATGGCGCGTCCCTTTGGCTGGCCGGCGTGGCCTCTGGCTTATACCGACAATCTGGCCGTGGACATGTACGAAACAGAGAAGGAGTTGGTGGTGAAGGCCGTGTTGCCCGGCTTTACCTCCGACGACGTGGACGTGGAAGTGACAGGTGATACGTTGACCATCAAAGCCGAGCGAAAAGAGGAACGGGACGAGCGTCGGTATGGCTGGCATCTGCGCGAGCGTCGCTACGGGGCCTATCGCCGGTCGCTGCGCCTGCCGGTAGAGGTGAAGGGCAAGAAGGCAGAAGCAACGTTGAAGAACGGCGTGTTGACCGTCCGGTTGCCCAAAGCGAAGCCCAGCCCCATCGAGAGCATCAAAATCAAAGTGAAAGACGCGATTCCCAAAGTCAAGCTGCCCAAGCTGGGTAGAGGGAAATAAAAGCCAGGGGCGAGGCATTCCCAACATCGGGGTCGCCAAGCCAGGCTCCGTTGATGGACCGAGAGTCTTCGCAGCGCAAGACCTGGGTCGGAATGCCTCGCCCCTTCTTTTTTTGATTCGCCAGAGTTTGGCGGTCCCCCCGTTGAGTGTTGGTGGCGAAGAGGAGGCAAAGCCCTCACCCACCCCCGCCTGCACCCCCTCCCTCTCCCAAATTGGGAGAGGGAGGGGGTTGGAGGGAGGGAGAGGGCAAGCCCTCGCGCTCCCAAACATCATCAACGCCTAACGGGGAGACTACCCAGAGTTCAACGTGGAGGATGACATGACTGATGGGCCTCAAATTGAGACATCTCCCGGTGCGATCACCCGGGTGCCCGGCTTTCAGGCGGCGGGAGTCGCCTGTGGCCTGAAGGAAAGCGGACAGCCCGACCTGGCGTTGGTAGTGGGCGACCGGCCGGCGACGGCGGCGGCGATGTTTACCACCAACGCTTTCCGAGCCGCGCCGGTGCTGTATGACATAGCGTTGCTCTCGCGTCGCCGGGGGAGTTATGCCCGGGCCGTGGTCGTCAACGCCGGCAACGCCAACGCCTGCACCGGCGAGCAGGGGGTGCATGACGCCGAACAGATGGCCCGGCTGACCGAATCCGCGCTGAACCTGCCCCCTGATAGCGTCTTTGTGATGAGCACCGGAGTCATCGGACGCCCGATGCCGATGGCCAAAGTCGAGACGGGTATCCGGGCGGCAGCCGAGGCCCTGTCGCCGACGGGCGGCGCCGACGCAGCCCGGGCGATAATGACCACAGACCTGGTGCCCAAAGAGGCCTTCGCTCAGATTCAGACAGGGGGGGTGACAATCTCGGTAGGCGGGATGGCCAAAGGGAGTGGCATGATCCATCCCAGCCTGGCGCCGGCCGCCCCCCGCGCCACCATGCTGTCCGTCGTCGTGACCGACGCCGCCGTCTCCGCCGACGCGCTCAACGCCGCGCTGAAGCGGGCCGTCGCTGCCAGCTTCAACCGTATCACCGTGGACGGCGACACCAGCACCAACGACACGGTGTTGCTGCTGGCTTCGGGCCGGGCGGGCAACCCCCTGATCGGGTTGGACTCGAAGGACTACGAAACCTTCGAGGCGGCGCTGACGGATGTGTGCACGTCGCTGGCAAAGCAAATCGTGCGCGATGGGGAAGGAGCCACTCGTCTGGTGGAGATTCTGGTGCGCGGGGCGGTCAATGCCGCAGAAGCGGAACAGGCGGCCAAAACGGTCGCCACCTCGCCGCTGGTAAAGACGGCCATCTTCGGCGCGGACCCCAACTGGGGACGGGTGCTGGCGGCCATCGGTCGCAGCGGAGTCCGGGTGGACCCCGCCCGCGTAGACCTGTGGCTGGGCGACGTTCAACTGGTGGCCGGGGGCGAACCGCTCGCCTTCGACGTGAAGGCCGCCCGGTCCGCCCTCAAGGCACCAGAGGTACGCTTCACCGCCGACCTGGGTCTGGGTCCCGGCCAGGCGACTGTTTGGACCTGTGATCTGTCGTATAAATACGTGGAGATCAACGCCGAGTATCACACCTGAAACGGGCAAACATATACCATCCTGGCACAGGGTCGATCTAGCCAGGGGGTGCATCAGACTTGTTGCAGAATAGAGTTGTTCCCTATTTAAGCAAAAGCAGGTGACAGTCACTTGAACTGGCGCAAAAAACGGGGTGATTTTTCAAATTCCGACCTGATCATCGGGCTAAAAGTGACTGTCACCTCAGCACAATTTATTTAGGAACAACTCTAATAAGGGCCCCAAGGGATAGGACGCAGACGAACGCGGATGGACGCGGATGAAATCCCGCAGGGATGCCGGCCTATCGAAGGCAATCTGCGCTCGTCTGCGTTGGTCTACGTCCCAGATATGGCACTACAGACCAAATTGCCTATTGCACAACAAGTTTATTCGATTT
>JAJRXB010000406.1 GCA_024276515.1 Chloroflexota bacterium | reverse complement strand
GTTCGCATCCTGAGCGACGCCGACCGCGTGGAAGAACTGGCCGTGATGCTGGGCATCCCCAGCAAAGGCACCCGCCGCAGCGCACAGGAGATCCTGGAAGAAGCAGCAACGGTCAGGTCAGTAGAGGGAAGGAAAGGACCTTTGAGCGATTGACCGTAAGCGCGTTCCTGAGTATACTTAAAATGGTCTTCAATGCTGGCTGCGCAGCACGCAATACGCAATGCGTAATACGGTAGTGATACGTAAAACATAGCGCGGCCAAGCCGCAATCCAAAACGGCTCACGAATGCACACGGATAAACACGGATTAAATTAAAAACAAGAAAAAAATCCGTGTTCATCTGTGTTAATCCGTGAGCTAAAATTCTCGCGGGCGACGCAAATCTTGTCGAGCAGCATTGTAATACTGTTGGGAACCCTTTGAGAGCAAACATCAGCTATCGGCTTATTCTGGCCATTGTTATCATCCTCTCGTTGAGTTTGCCTTCCGTCTTGCCGGGAGCAAGAGCCCAGGAAGAGGAACCACCGACTCTCGACCCGGCTATCGAGCAACTCCTGGCCCGGATGACCCCGGAAGAGAAGGTGGGGCAGCTTTTTCTGGTGGCCTTCGTCGGGGACGACGTGTCACTCACGTCCGACGTGGCCCGCCTGATCCAAACCTATCGGGTGGGAGGCGTGGTGATCTCTCCAGGCAATGGCAACTTCGTGAACGAGGAGGGAGCTCCCCAGCAGGTGGCAACTCTGACCAATGAGTTGCAGGCATTGGCCTTTACGCCGCCGCTCACAGCCACCCTCATCTCCACCGCGACCACGTACACCCCCATCCCCCTCTTTGTGGCGCTGAACCAGGAAGGAGATGGCTATCCCTTTACCCACCTCCGCACCGGACTGACACCGTTACCCAACGAAATGGCCCTGGGCGCAACCTGGAACCCCACCTACGCCCAGCAGGTGGGGCAGATTGTGGGACAGGAATTGACGGCGGTGGGCGTGAACATGCTCCTGGGGCCCTCCCTCGACGTGCTGGACCGGCCCCGCCCGGAACTGCCTGGCACGCTGGGGACCCGTACCTTTGGCGGCGACCCGTATTGGGTGGGCCGATTGGGACAGGCGTACATTCAAGGAACGCACGAAGGGGGGAATGGCCGTCTGCTCACCGTCGCCAAACATTTCCCCGGCCTGGGCGGCACCGACCGCAACCCCTACGAAGAATTGCCCACCATTCAAAAATCGCTGGAAACGCTGCGGTCCATCGAGCTGGCCCCTTTCTTTGCTGCCACGAACCTCAACCCCGATAACCCCCTGGCGGCGACCGACGCCTTGATGACCTCCCACGTTCGCTACCGGGGCTTTCAGGGCAACATCCGTCAATTGACCCGGCCCATCAGTTGCGACGCGCAAAACCTGCCGGCCATCCTCAACCTGCCCGAGTTTGCGCCCTGGCGCGAGGCAGGGGGGCTTTTGGTCAGCGACGCGCTGGGGGTGCCGGCTATCCGCAAGTTTTACGATCCCACGCTGGAAACCTTCCCGGCCAAGCGCATCGCCCAGGAGTGTTTTTTGGCCGGCAACGACCTGCTCTACCTCTCTCAATTTGCTCTCACCGACGACTGGGAAAGTCAACTGAGCAACATCGAGGCCACCATCCTCTTCTTCCGCGACAAATACAACTCCGACCCAACTTTTCAGATGCGGGTAGACCAGTCGGTGGCCCGCATCTTGCAACACAAACGCGCCATCTATGGAGATTTTGTTCTGGAGAACGTCCAGGTCCCCCTCGACCAGGTCGCG
The DNA here is from genome assembly GCA_024276515.1 of Chloroflexota bacterium. GTDB lineage: Bacteria > Chloroflexota > Anaerolineae > 4572-78 > NAK82 > JAJRXB01. Next base: position 1,960 of record JAJRXB010000406.1, on the reverse strand, counting down.
GAAGTGGTGGGACAACAAAGGGCCGTCATCTCGCAGGTGGCGCAGGATGCCGCCACCCTGATCTACCCCGGCCTCGACGAACTGTCGGACCGCCTGCCCAGCCCGCCTCTCAGCGGCGAGCAGATTCTCGTCATCACCGACGACCGGCAAGGCCAGGATTGTGCCACCTGCCCTCCCTTTTATTTCATCGACCCGACGGCGCTGGGCACGTTGATGGTGCAGCTCTACGGACCGGAGGCCACCGGACAGGTATCACCCGACCAGGTGAGCAGTCTGACGTTCAGCCAACTGGAGCAGGTGTTGGCCAGCGAAGGCGGTGGAGTCGGGGAAACGGGCGAAGCGGCCGAGACAGTCCATCAGGTAGACGAACTGATCCGCACCGCCGACTGGATCATCTTTGTCATGCTCGACGTGAACCCGGCGGATTACCCCGGTTCCGATGCCCTGAAGCGCTTTCTCCGAGAGCGCTCCGATAGTCTGCAAGGCAAAAAGCTGGTGGTGCTGGCCTTCAATGCTCCCTATTACCTGGACACCACCGAAGTGAGCAAGCTCACCGCCTACTATGGCCTTTATGGCAAGTCATCTCCCTTTTTGGAGACCGCGGTGCGGCTGCTATTTCAGGAGTTTCAACCGCACGGCTCGTCGCCGGTGGACGTGGACGCCATCGGTTATCAGATCATCGAGGTGACACGGCCCGATCCCAACCAGGTCATCAACATCGAGGTCGTGACCGACGGCGAGGTTCCTCCTCCCGACACCGCCACCCCCACCCCTGAAGTCTCGGCGGAAGTGACCCCCATCCCCATTCAGTTGGACCTGCGGGTGGGGGACGTGCTGACCCTGCGCACGGGCCAGATCGTGGACCACAACGGGCGGGCCGTCCCCGACGGGACGCCGGTCGAGTTTCGCCTGCTCGATACCGGCCTGTCGTTGGAGGCTCGCCAGTCGGCGATGACGGTTGACGGCATCGCCGAGACCAGCTTTACCCTGGACCGGAGCGGCACCTGGGAGATCACCGTCTCCAGCGACACGGCGCGTCGGTCGGTGCGGTTGATTCTCACCATCCCCGAGGAAGGCCCGGTGGAACTGGGCATCGACCGGCCCACGCCTACCGCCACGCCGACGTCGACGCCGACGCCGACCGCCACGCCTGTGCCGCCCACCCCGACGCCGGTCCCGCCGACGGCTACCCCCGTCCCCCCCACGCCAACGCCCGTACCCACGCCCGAACCAGAGCCGCCGGGCAAAACGGTAGACGCGATGGGGCTGTTTCTGTCGCTGGTGGTCCTCTCGCTGGTAGGCGGGGCGTCGTACGTGCTGCCCATCGGCCAACCGTTCGTCCCGGAAGAACGGTTGCGGCGTCCGCTCATCGCAATGGTATCTGGATTGGTCGGGTACGTCCTCTTCGGCGCAGGGTTGATCCCGCTGGAGCGAGTGCCGTTCATCGCAACGGCAGTGGATAGCTGGTTGCCATACCAAACTCTGCCGGTGGCGGTGTGTCTCTTTTTTGCCGGTGTGGGATTGTTGCTGGTGGGGAGGAGAAAGGTTGGAGATTAGAGGTTAGAGATTGGAGAGTTGCTCCCTTTTAAGCAACAACCAAGTGACCGGCACTTAAACACCTGCTAGAAAGGCTCTTTTTTGCCATAATGATGCCAGAAATGGCGACAAAAGTGCCGGGCACTTTATTCAGGAACAACTCTAATGGAGGCAGGGCAATCGCATCTTAATTTTATACCAATTGCGTATTGAAAGGCTGTATTTTCTGCCCGCGCCGGAATAGGGATTCCGGCGCTGCGGGATGCTCATCGCCCCATCTCGTGCCCCGGAATCCCTATTCCGGGGCGATTCCCCCCTCGTCGCTCACCTGCCCCATCGCAGGTGCGGGCAGAATGACGGTTTGGGGCCAAACTCGAATTTAGATGCGATTGCCCTAAATGGAGGTAACTATGCTGGCAAAGGG
>JAJRXB010000405.1 GCA_024276515.1 Chloroflexota bacterium | reverse complement strand
CATCCTGGCCCGCCGGGCGAAGCCAGGATGGGCGGACTCCACGGATTGCGCGGATGGGCCGACACCCTGGCCCGCCGGGCGAAGCCAGGACGGGCAGACTCCGCGGATTGCGCGGATGGGCCGACACCCTGGCCCGCCGGGCGAAGCCAGGACGGGCGGACTCCGCGGATTGCACGGATGATCTGGCCCCCAGGTCGCCCATCCGTTTATCCGCTGCCCATCCGCTGCCAAGACACAGAAAGGACGCCTCGTCGTGGCGAAGGCGAACGAAGAGTCATTCTCTGACCAAACCTGGCAAAAACTGGAGGCATGGCTGACCGAGGCATGGGCACAGACCCACGCTCGCCGCGAGACGCCCCCCCTGGGACTGGATACCTGGGTCGCTATGGCCCGGGCGGCCACCATCGGCGACCGGGCGGCGCTGGCCGATCACCTGTCCCGGCTGCGTCCCGTGCCCGCCGGGTCCGGTGGCATCCAGACGCAACCGGACCTGATCGGCACTGTCACCACCCAATTCGAGACGGTGCTGAACGTTTTGAGCGGCGGCGACCCGCCCCCTGATCCCGGCCTGTGGCAGCATCTGGTGGCCTGCCAGAGCACGATTCTGCGCGAAGCTGCCCGACTCGCCGGGACCTCCGTTCAGCCCCCTGCGGCCCGGTTGAAAACCCTCATCGAACTCAGCCGTAAAATCGTCACCATTTTGAATCCCGAAACCCTGGTGCAGCAGGTCGTGTCGCTGCTACACGAGAGTTTTGGCTACGAATACGTCCACCTCTTTTTGATGGACGCCGTTGGCCAGCAGGTCGTTTTGCGTGGAGGGATGTGGCACGGCCGGCCGGCGAACCCCGACGAACCCTGGATATTCCAGGTGGGCGAGGAGGGGATTGTCGGCTGGGTAGCGGCCCAGGGACAATCGGCCCTGGTTCCGGACGTGAGGGACGACCCCCGCTACAAGCCCCACCCCGCGCTGCCCAACGTGCGCTCAGAAATAGCCGTTCCCCTCACCATGGGGGAGCGCATTTTTGGGGTGCTCGACGTTCGAAGTGACCGGGTCGGCGCTTTTGACCAGGCCGACCGGTTTTTGCTCCGGGCCCTGGCAGACCAGGTGACCATCGCCATCGAAAACGCACGTCTGCATTTTAACATGCAGCGTCGCCTGCACGAGCAGACCATCCTCTACGAGACCAGCGCCGCCGTTGGCGCGAATCTGGACGCCGACACGGTGCTCCGGCTGATAGCCGCCAAACTGACCGAGGCAGTGTCGGCCGGTGGCTGCGTTATCTGCCAGTGGGACGCCGAAAACGACGTGATCACCCCCGTCGCCGAATACGTCGCCGCCGGCGACCAGAATCCGTCCGGCACCTGGCGCACGGTGGGAGAATCCCTCCCTTTGAGCGACGACCCGGTGGCGCGACAGGTGCTGCAAACTCAGCGGCCAATCTTGCTCAATAAGCGAGCGGGCGATTCACCCTGGCAATCGCCCGGCTGGGGGGCGTTGCTGGCCCTCCCTTTGCAACTGGAAGGTCGTGCCACCGGGCTGGTGGAGATCTACGACCGGCGGGCATCCCGAAAATTCACCACCGACGAGATTCAGCTTTGCCGGGCGCTGGCGCACCAGACGGCGATGGCCATAGAGCGCACCCGCCTTTTTAACGAGACGCGCCGGCGACTCAACGAGGTCAGCGAACTTTACACGTTGGCCAACCAAATCGCCACCAACCTGAACCTGGCCGAGGTGCTCGATGCCATCGTCCGGACGATCCGGCGGGCGATGGGCTGCCGGGGCTGCTGCATCTTCCTGCTCGACGAATCGAGCCAGATGCTGGAAATCAGAGCGGCGACCGGCCTCAAGCCCAAGTGGCGCGATGCGGCCCGGCTGCGGCTGGGCGAAGGGATCGCTGGCCGCGCGGCCGCCGAAGTCCGCTCCATCTACCTGCCCGATACATTGCAAGACCCGGATTACATCTTCTTCGACCGGGAAGTCCGATCCCTGTTGGCCGTCCCCCTGCAAGTGAAAGGTCGGGTCATCGGCGTCATCAACGTGGACGACCGGGTCCCCGATGCTTTTGGCCCAGATCAGGAACGGCTGCTGACCATCGCCGCCGCCCAGGCCGCCATTGCCATCGAGAACGCACGCCTCTTTTCGGAGATTCTCTCCGAAAAACAACGCACCGACGCCGTTATTCAGCACATGGCCGATGGGCTGCTTATGCTCGACCGAGAGCGGGTGGTGCTCAGTTGCAACCCGGCCCTGGCCATGATGCTGGGTATGCGCCAGCAAGACATTGTGGGCCAGCGCGTTACCGACCCCAAGGCAGACTTCCGGTTGCGTGCCATCTGCGCGCCGTCCACGGTCAAAGAGCGCACCGGTGTGCTGGCCCACGAAGTGGAGATTCCGCGCCCCGGACTCCGGCCTCGCACGTTGCGGGTCTTCTCCACCCCGGTCAGCGACGAGACCGGCCAACGCATCGGTGAGGTGCGCGTCGTCCACGACGTGACCAAAGAGCGCGAGATTGAGGAGATGAGAGACGAATTCTTCTCCACCATCTCGCACCAACTGCGCACCCCCCTCTTCTCCATCCAGGGATTCGTGCGTCTCATCCTGGACGACGAAGTGCCCGACGAGAAAACGCGACGTGAATTCCTGACCATCATCAGCCGGCAAACAGAGCAACTCACCCAACTGGTGAACAACCTGCTGAATATCTCGCGGCTGGAATCGGGCATGTTGGAGATGGAGCGCAAGCCCGTGCAATTGCTCGACGTGCTGCAACAGGCAGTCTCGAAATTGCAGGGCATTGCCCAGGGGAAGAAAATTACGCTGACAACCGACTCGCCGGCCAGCCTGCCGACTATCACCGGCGACCGGCATTGGCTTGACCAGGTAGTCACCAATCTTATCGGCAACGCCATCAAGTTCACGCCCGAAGGGGGCCGGGTGACGGTCGGCGCCCGGCAGTCCGATGGCGAGATCCTGGTGGAGGTCAGCGACACGGGCATCGGCATCCCCCCCGACTCGCTGGACCGGATTTTCACCAAATTCTACCGCGTGCCCGATGAGGCCGGCGAGCGGCCCGAAGGGACCGGCCTGGGCCTGCACATCGCCAAAAAAATCGTCGAGGCCCACGGTGGGCGCATCTGGGCCGAGAGCACGCTGGGGGAGGGGAGCACGTTTCGGTTTACTCTGCCTTGCGCGTGACGTGAAAACGTGATGCGTGATGGCACGGAACACGCATCACGTTTCACGTATTTCACGGGAGGCATTATGACAGCATTCTCTCACCGCTGGGACCTTTCGCCAAAAGAAGCTTTTGCCCTGCAACGCAAACTGGCCGCCCAGGTGGAGCGCCGGCCCCGTCTGGGACCGGTGCGCCGCGTGGCCGGGATTGACGTGAGCGTCCGCAACGACACAGCCCGCGCTGCCGTGGT
>JAJRXB010000404.1 GCA_024276515.1 Chloroflexota bacterium | reverse complement strand
GGCTGTGGCCGGGCTCACGACCGAGCCACCCCTGGGCACGGTCTGAGACCGGCCCAAGCAAAGACTGGCTGTGGCCAGTCTCATGACCGAGCCACCCCAGCAAAAGCTGGCTGTGGCCGGTCTCACGACCGAGCCACACCCCCTGGGCACGGTCTGAGACCGGCCCAAGCAGGAGGTCTGAGACCGGCCCAAGCAAAGACTGGCTGTGGCCGGGCTCACGACCGAGCCACCCCTGCAAAAGCTGGCCGTGGCCGGGCTCACGACCGAGCTACCCCCGACCACGACAACTCGGTGGTCAACGAGCTGATGATCCGCCGCATCATGGCGGCCCTGACCGGCGCGGAGTAGAACAACGGTGGACTTTGCCCCTCCGCTCAACGTTGACATCCTGGCCAACGCGCTGCGCGCTCGCTTCGGCCAGCGGCTGCGGCGCGACGAGCCGCTGGCGGCGCACACCACCCTGCGTGTGGGCGGCCCGGCCGACCTGTGGCTGACCGTCACCACCCTCGACGAGTTGATCGAGGCGGTGACGCTGGCCTGGCAACACCACGTGCCGGTTTTCCTGCTGGGAGGTGGCGCCAATATGCTGGTCAGCGACCGGGGCGTGCGCGGGCTGGTTCTGCAGAACCGGTGTCAGCGGGTAGAATTCGACGAGGGTGATCCACCCCACGTACTCGTCGAATCGGGGGTGATTTTGCCCTCGCTGGCCCACCGCCTGGCCCGACGGGGACTGAGCGGGCTGGAATGGGCAGTCGGCGTGCCGGGGACGGTGGGCGGGGCGGTGGTGAACAACGCCGGCGCCTACGGCTCCTCCATCGCCGATTGCCTGGCTCGCGCCGAATTGCTGACGCCGGCGGAGCACCCGCAGGGTAATGGCCGGCGCGAATGGCGCTCGGTCAACTGGTTCGAGTACGAATACCGGTCGAGTCGGTTGAAGCGGACCGGGGGCCGGGGGCCGTCTGCGGAGCACCCAAAAGAGGTGGTGTTGCAGGCCGAGCTGGTGCTGAGTCGCAAGTCGCCGGCGGAGATCGAAAATCAGATGGCGGCCTACAGCAAACGGCGCAAAGCAACCCAACCGCCGGGCGCCAGCATCGGCAGCATGTTCAAGAATCCGCCGGGAGATTACGCCGGCCGCCTGATCGAAGCGGCCGGGCTGAAAGGGACGCAAATCGGCGGGGCACAGATCTCGCCCGTGCACGCCAACTTCTTCGTCAACCTGGGCGACGCCAAAGCTGCCGACTTCGTCGCCCTCATCGAACTGGCGCGCCAAACGGTGAAAGCAAGGTTCGACGTTGAGCTGGAATTGGAGATTGAGAAAATTGGAGACTGGGAAATTTAAGCTATGACCAAACGCAAAATTCGCGTCGGTATCCTTTTTGGCGGACGGTCGGGCGAGCACGAGGTGAGCCTGACCTCGGCCCAGGGGATCATGAAAGCGATTGACAAAGACAAATACGAGGTGGTGCCCATCGGCATCACCAAAGAGGGGCGCTGGATCACCGGCGGCGATCCGATGAAGGAACTCCGCGCCGCCGCCGACCTGCCTCCGGCCCTGGCAGCCACCGCCGACCAGGAGGCCGAAGCATCCCAAACGGTGCTGGTCCCGCTGGAACCGCGCCGCGCCGCCCTCACCACTTCGGGCGCGCCGCTGGAACTCGACGTGATCTTCCCGGTGCTCCACGGCCCCTACGGCGAAGACGGCACCGTGCAGGGCTTTTTGGAGCTGACCGGGCTGCCCTACGTCGGGGCCGGGGTCACGGCCAGCGCGGTTGGCATGGACAAGGCCATAGCCAAAAACGTCTTCCGCGCCCACGGCCTGCCGGTCCTGCCCTACCGGGTCTTTCTGCGCCGGGTCTGGGAATCGGACCCGGCAGGGGTGATCGCCGAGTGCGAAGCGGCGCTGCGCTACCCGATGTTCACCAAGCCGGCCAACCTGGGCTCCAGCGTCGGCATCAGCAAAGCCCACAACCGGCAGGAATTGACCGCCGGCTTGGACGAGGCCGCCCGCTACGACCGCAAACTCATCGTCGAGCAGGGCATCGAGGCGCGGGAGATCGAGGTCAGTGTGCTGGGCAACGACGATCCCATCGCCTCCGTGCCGGGGGAGATCGTCCCCTCGCGCGAGTTTTACAGCTACGCCGCCAAATACATCGACGACGCCTCGGAATTGCTCATCCCCGCCCCCATCTCGGCCGAGCAGACCGAACAGGTGCGACGACTGGCCATCGAAGCCTATAAAGCGGTTGACTGTGCCGGCATGGCCCGCGTTGATTTTTTGATGGACAAAGCCACCGGCAACATCTGGCTCAACGAGATCGACACCATCCCCGGCTTCACCCCCATCAGTATGTATCCCAAACTGTGGGAGGCGACCGGCATCAGCTACACCGAGTTGATCGACCGGCTGATTCAACTTGCCCTGGAGCGCCACGAGGACAAGAGACGCTCGGCCACCTCGTTCGACGTGACCAGGGCGACGTGAGGGGCGGAATAGAGACTGGAGACTGGAGACTGGAGACTGGAGATTGGAGGCTGGAGACTGGAGATTGGAGACTGGAGATTGGAGATTGTGGCCCGAAGACGAACTGGTCGCCGCTCGCAACGGCGGCTCGGCACCCAATATCACAGCAGCGCCAGGCGGGTTCGGTTTTCGCTGATACCCACGGCCGAGCGGCGGAACACCCTTTGGGTGTGGCAGGCCCGCGGCTCCCGGCTGATCGCCGCTCTGCTGCTGGTGGCTTTGGGCTGGGCCACCTACGCCATCTTCGACTCGCCCAACTTTTACGTCTACGGCGCGGAGGTGCAGGGCAACACAGTCGTCACGGCCGACGAAGTGTACGCCGCCAGCGAGTTGGAAGGGATGAGCATCTTCTGGGTGAACCCGAACGAGGTCACAGCGCGGGTGGAAGCGCTGCCCAACGTGAAGTCGGCCCGGGTGAGACTGCGGTTGCCCGCGCGCGTCGTCATCACCATTGAGGAGCGCACCCCCGAACTGGTGTGGCAGACCGGCGACGCCCGCTGGTGGATCGACGCCGAGGGGATCGTCGTCCCCCCCCGCGCCGATCTGCCCGACGCGCTGACGATCATCGACACCGACGCCCAGCCGGTCTCCCCTGGTCAGCAGATTGATCCGTCCATTCTGGCGGCGGCCCGTTCGCTGCGCCGGCTTCTGCCCGAGCTGCCAGTGATGCATTACTCGCGGGCCACAGGCATCAGCTTCACCACGCGAGAAGGCTGGCCCGTGTATCTGGGAGATGGTCAGGACATGGACGCCAAGCTGAGCATCCTGGTCGCCCTGCGCAAAGACCTGCTGGCACGAGGCGTATCACCAGAATTCATCGACGTGCGCTTTGTGGAAAGACCATTTTACAAGTAGACAGCAGACGGGGGATAAGCGTTCAGCGGGGCAGCCTTGCGAAGGTTTCGAGAGGGGTTTTGTGACGGTCGTATGCCCTGAATAGAGAGCGATTTTGCTTTCCAAAGGCATTTCCGAACCTTCGCAAGGCTGGGATGAACAGCCACTCTACCGGATAGGATTTTAAGGTGACACATACTACATATTGTGGTATACCCTCTTGTCAAACACAAAATATTGTGGTAAACTGGTGGTTGCACCTTCCCATAAAAACAGCAACCACCCCTGGCGAAGTATGCATAGGGTGGAGGTAAAGCGTGGAGCGCATCATCGTCGGCATAGACGTCGGCACTACAAAAGTTTGCACCCTGGTCGGCGAGGCTGACGCGGAAGACGGCCTGCGTATTGTCGGCGTAGGAGTGGCCCCGGCCCGTGGCATTCGCAAGGGGGTGGTCGTCAACGTGCAGGAAGCGACCCGTGCCATCGCCACTTCAATCGAGAAAGCGGAGCGCATCTCGGGCTACGAGATCGAGAGCGCCTACGTGGGGCTGGCCGGCGCTCACGTCTCGGCCATCAATAGCCGGGGGGTGGTGGCGGTCAATCGTGGGGAACGGGGCATCCAGCCGGCCGACATCGAGCGCGCTCTGGACGCCGCCCGCGCCATCGCCATCCCCCACAACCGCGAAGTGCTGCACGTCATTCCACGCAGCTACACCGTAGATGGCGACGACGGCGTGCGCAACCCGCTTGGCATGCAAGCCTATCGGCTGGAGGTGGAAACGCACATCATCACCGGGGCGACGTCCTCCATCCACAACCTGGTTAAATGCGTACAGACGACGGGCGTGGGCATCGATGCCCTTGTGCTGGAACCGCTGGCTTCGGGCGAGGCCGTGTTGACCGACGTAGAGCGCGAGATGGGCGTCATCCTGGCCGACATCGGCGGCGGCACCACCGACATCGCCATCTTCATCGAAGGGAGCATCTGGCACACCGTGGTGCTGGCTACCGGCGGCGAGCACATCACCAACGACATCGCCATCGGCTTGCGAACGCCCTTCACCACCGCCGAAGAACTCAAGATCAAGCACGGCCATGCCCGCCCCCAGGCCATCAACCCCAACGAAACGCTCGACGTGGCCGCTTTTGGCGAGGGGGGACGGCAACAGGTGTCGCGCCAGTTCTTGTCGCAGATTGTGGAGGCCCGCGCCGAGGAGATCTTTGACCTCATCCGACAGGAGATCAAACGCTCTGGCTACGATGGTCTGCTGCCGGCCGGGGTTGTCTTGTGCGGCGGCACCGCCGATCTGACCGGCATCCGTGACCTGGCCCGCGACATGCTGAACCTGCCGGTACGCATCGGCGCGCCGCAAGAACTGCATGGTCTGGTGGATATTCTGGAAAGCCCGGCCTACGCCACCAGCGTGGGTCTGCTGCAATGGGGTCTGCGCCACGACGCGCCCCGCCCGGCGCGCGTTCGGCGCAATGGACATTTTAAATTGCCTGGTTGGCTGAAAGCCTTTTTACCGGAGAGACAGAAAAGCTAGCGAAGCTCACCAGACTTCCGAAGTCTCAAAGCCTGACTCGTTCGTCAAAGATTTGGCTCATGAAGATGCCTGGAGACTGGGGGTCAGAGGCTCTGGTTGCCGGGGCCGAAATCGCCGATCCTCGGCTTTTGCACCCGGCGACCGGCCCTCAGAAGAAAAGGAGAACGGGAGATGCAGTACGGAAATTACTCATCAACGGAACCTGAACATTTCGCTCAGATCAAAGTCGTGGGCGTAGGCGGTGGCGGGTCAAACGCCGTCAACCGAATGATTGCCGAGGGGTTGCGAGGGGTTGACTTCGTCGCCGTGAACACCGACGCTCAGGCATTGCTGATGAGCGACGCACCCCAGCGGGTCCGCATCGGCGACAAGTTGACCCGTGGGCTGGGGGCCGGCGGCGACCCGGAGGTTGGCCAGAAGGCAGCCGAAGAGTCGGCAGAAGACTTGCACGACATCCTGACCGGGGCCGATATGGTCTTCGTCACCTGTGGCATGGGAGGAGGCACCGGCACCGGCGCAGCCCCCATCATCGCCGAGCTGGCCAAAAGCGACGGCGCGCTGACCATCGGCGTGGTCACCAGGCCCTTCGCTTTCGAAGGGAGTCGGCGGCGGGCGGTGGCCGAGGAAGGAATCGAGCGTCTCAAAGAGAAAGTTGACACGCTCATCGTCATCCCCAACGACCGGCTGCTGGAGATCGTGGACAAAAAAGCTTCCATCACCCAGGCCTTCCGCGTGGCCGACGACGTGTTGCGCCAGGGCATCCAGGGCATCTCCGAGTTGATCACCGTGCCCGGCCTCATCAACCTGGACTTCGCCGACGTGCGCTCGATTATGAACGAAGGGGGAGCGGCCCTGATGGCGGTGGGCAGAGCCAATGGCGAGACCCGTGCCGCCGACGCCGCCCAAAGCGCCATCGCCAGCGCCCTGCTCGACGTGACCATTGACGGGGCGCGCGGCATCTTGTTCAACGTCACCGGTGGCCCCAACCTGAGTTTGTTCGAGGTCAACGAAGCGGCCGAGATCATCCGGGCCAAAGCCCACCCCGACGCCAACATCATCTTCGGTGCCGTCATCGACGAGGGGATGGACGACGAGGTTCGCATCACCGTCATCGCCACCGGCTTCGACGCGATGAGTCAGCGCAAGCCTTACGTGGCCGGCAAGAAAAAGACGATTGAGTTCCCGGTCCCGCGCTTCGACCAGGACGATTTGGACATCCCGGCCTTCTTACGGCGACGATAAGTCAACAGGGTGATAGACCGGTAGCTCAATGAGGCGACTGTCTCATTCACCGATTGCGCCGTTGACCCATTATCTTTTGCATCTACCCTCCATTGCCCGGCGGTCGGGCGAAAGACCGCAACTGCATCCCCACGCGCCCCTGGTCACCTCTCCTGACCAGGGGCGCACTCCGTACTACTCAGGCACAAGACCTCGGAAGTCTCAACGGCATTCTCTCCATGGAGTGGGGCACGCCCACGTGCCGTATCTCGCGAAGTGCTCGTATGGGTATGGCCCCGTTCGCATCACCCCTCCGGGTACTTCGCCAGGGGTAAGCGTTCACCCTCTCCCACTCGTAGGGGGAGGGTGGGGGTGGAAGGAACGCCGGAGAAACACCCTGCATCCGGGACGGACTCTCTCTCCGGGCGAGATTCCACCCTCCCCCGGCCCCTCCCTGGCAGGGAGAGGTGAACGTTTATCGCCAGGGTAGGGCAATCGCATCTTAATTTTATACCAATTGCGTATTGAAAGGCTGTATTTTCTGCCCGCGCCGGAATAGGGATTCCGGCGCTGCGGGATGCTCATCGCCCCATCT
>JAJRXB010000403.1 GCA_024276515.1 Chloroflexota bacterium | reverse complement strand
GGGCGGGGGCGGCATGGTGTTGGCCGGTGCCACGTTGCTGATATTGGCAGGCTGGGGTACATCCGTGTCAGCTCTCTTCAGACGCTCCGTACAGGCCGTTGGGCGGCTGGCGTTCTCCTGAGCAGTGAGAGCCCTGGGTGGTGGTTAAACTGTAAGTGACGGGGGATGTCATTGCGAGCGAAGCGACACTTGCACCGCACGCAAGTGCAGGTGAGCAATCTTCGGCCTGCAATGCAGGGATTGCTTCGTCCGTTTCACTCCCTCGCAATGACATATCACTTACTTTTCTACCACTACCGAGCCCTGAAATGACCCATTTGGGTACTAGACTGGCGGAGAGCCGCACGCTATAATGACTACGTCAGGTCACTGCTCAGGCACAAGACTTCCAAAGTCTGAATGGTAGCACGCCTGAGCAGTAACTACGTCAGGCCATTCAATCACGAAACCTGTTGGAGGGAGATCATTATGGCACTCACCCCAGAGCAGAAAGACGTATTGGCAAAGGCAAAATCCGATGGCATAAAGTTCATCAACCTTCAGTTCACCGACATCCACGGGATGATCAAAAGCGTGGGCATCCCGGTTCACCGGCTGGAAGAGGCGCTGGAGAAGGGAGTCTGGTTCGACGGCTCCTCGATTCAGGGCTTTGCGCGCATCCACGAGAGCGACATGGTGTTGCACCTGGACCCGGTCACCTACCGCGTCCTGCCCTGGAAATCGCCTGAGCGTCCCACAGCGCGGATCATCTGCGACATTTACCGACCGGACGGCCAGCCTTTCCCCGGTGATCCGCGTTATATCCTGCGGCGGGCTATCGCCAAGGCCGATGAGATGGGCTTTACCTACAACTGCGGCCCGGAGCTGGAATTCTTCCTACTGCGCAAGAACGGCGAACGATTGCGGCCCGCCCCGCACGACGTGGCCGGCTACTTCGACTTCTCGCCCAGAGACCTGGCGGCTGCCGTCCGCTCCGACATCGTGGACGCGCTCCACGCGATGAAGATCGAGGTGGAGATGGAGCACCACGAAGTGGCCACCGGTCAGCACGAAATTGACTTTCGCTACGCCGAGGCGCTGCACGCCGCCGACAACGCGATCACCTTCAAAAACGCGGTCAAGGCCATCGCTGCCGGCTACGACCTGTATGCCAGTTTTATGCCCAAGCCCTTCTTTGGCCGCAACGGCAGCGGCATGCACACCCACCAGAGTCTCTTCAAGGATGGGAACAACGCCTTCTACGATCCCGACGATGAGTACAAACTGTCGAAAATCGCCTACAACTTTATCGCCGGCCAGTTGACACACGCCCGCGCTCTGAGTGCCGTCGTCGCACCGACCGTCAACAGCTACAAGCGGCTGGTTCCCGGCTACGAAGCGCCGGTCTACATCTGCTGGGCACGCATCAACCGGGCGTCCCTCATCCGCATCCCGCAATATTCGCCGGGCCGCGAACAGTCCACCCGTGCCGAGTTGCGCTTTCCTGACCCCAGTTGCAACCCTTATCTGGCTTTTGCCGTGATGTTGATGGCTGGCCTGGATGGCATTAGCAAGGGGATGACACCGCCTGATCCTGTGGAAGAAGACGTGTACCACTTCGACGACGCCAGGCTGGCAGAGCTGAGCATCGATCAACTGCCCGGCTCTCTGAAGGAAGCGATTGACGAGCTCGAGGCCGACGAGGTGTTGATGGACGCGTTGGGCGAACACACCGGATCGAGCTTCGTGGAGGCCAAACGCGCCGAGTGGGATGAGTACCGCATCCAGGTGACGGAATGGGAACTGGAACGATACCTGGAGACGCTGTAAATTAAGGCACGCCCGGCCCTGCCAGATAGTCTCCCTGTTGGGTGTTGTTAGATGATCGAGGGGTGATTCTTTCCCCCGGCAGCCCCGGAATAGGGATTCCTGGGCTGCTTTTCCGGGGGCCGTTTCCCTCGGAGCGCCGGAATCCTATTCCGGCGCGCCACGCCCCAACGCCTCTGGCGGTGAATTCGCCATCAACACCCAACGGGGAGACCACCCGCTACCATATGCACAAGAAACGAAACTCCCCGGTGACGGGGAGTTTCGTGATTCCTGGGAGGACGGTAGCCTCCCCGTTAAGCGTTGATGATGTTTGTGAGTGCGAGGGCTTGCCCTCTCCCTCCCCCCAACCCCCTCCCTCTCCCAATTTGGGAGAGGGAGGGGGTGCAGGCGGGGGTTGGTGAGGGCTTTGCCTCCTCTCGCCGTCAACACGCAAGAGGGAGACTACCGGGAGGACGAGGCGAAGATTACAT
>JAJRXB010000402.1 GCA_024276515.1 Chloroflexota bacterium | reverse complement strand
CCCCCAATCCCGGCCAAAAACAGGCAGGCCGGGCAGCGACCACGCTGGACAAAAGCTCGACATATGTGCTACCATTAGAGTTGTTCCTAAATAAATTTGTGCTGAGGTGACAGTCACTTTTGGCACGATTATCAGGTCAGAATTTGAAAAATCACCCTGTTTTTTGCGCCGGTTCAAGTGACTGTCACCTGCTTTTGCTTAAAAGAGAACAACTCTATTAGAGACATCGGAATCCTCGGATGTCTGACACCTGTCAAAGGAGGCAACCCAATGCGCGTTCTCATCACCGGCGGCACCGGTCTGATTGGCCGGGCGCTGGCCGCCAACCTGGCCGCCGACGGCCACGAAGTGATCCTCCTCAGCCGCGCCCCCGAACGGACGACCGCGCTTCCCGCGGGCGTGCGGGCCGAACGCTGGGATGGGCGTACCGCCGAGGGCTGGGCCGCCCTGGCCGACGGCGCCGACGCCATCGTGAACCTGGCCGGCGAGAACATCGCCGCCGGCCGCTGGACCGCCGAGCGCAAGCGCCGCATCCGCGAAAGCCGGGTGAACGCCGGCCGGGCCGTAGTCCAGGCCGTGGAAGCGGTGGCCCACAAACCTCGGGTCGTCATCCAGGCCTCGGCCGTTGGCTATTACGGCCCTCGCGGCGACGAAGAGGTCACTGAAGAGACCCCGCCAGGGGACGACTTCCTGGCGCAGGTCACAATCGAGTGGGAAGCGTCCACGGCCCCGGTGGAAGCTCTGGGGGTGCGGCGGGTCATCGTCCGCACCGGGGTGGTGCTCAGCGCCGAAGGTGGCGCGTTGCCGCGCATGCTCCTCCCCTTCAAACTCTTTCTCGGCGGGCCATTGGGGAGCGGGCGACAGTGGTTCCCCTGGATTCACGTCGCCGACGAAGTGGCCGCCATACGTTTTCTGATGGAAAGAGAGGCGGCCACCGGGCCATTCAACCTGACCGCGCCGAATCCGCTCACCAACGCCGGGTTCAGCCGGGTGGTGGGCCAGGTCCTCGGGCGACCGGCCTTGACGCCAACCCCGGCCCTTGCCCTGCGCCTGATCTTCGGCGAGATGGCCACCATTCTGCTGGACGGCCAGCGGGCCATCCCGCGACGCCTGCTGGACCTGGGCTTCACCTTTCACTTTCCAAAAGCAAAAGCAGCCTTGCAAGACCTGTTAAAATAGTGCGGGCCGGCTCCCCGACACTTCCGAAGTCTGAGAGACTTCGGAAGTGTGCTGCCCCAGGATAGCTACTCAGCCACCCTTGCGAAGGTTGCGAGCAGCTTTGATGATGGAGCAACTTCCAGCGCGAAAAGATGTTTTCGGCTTGAAATCCATCACCAAACCTTCGCAAGGGTTCCGCTACGTAGTTACCCCCCAGGATTTATTCGCGCTTACAAATGGTGAGATCTCTCGGAGGTGTTTGAATGACCCATCAGAACGGACGGGAGCGCATCCCCCTCGGCCCCGGCGACCTGCGGGTCAGCCCCCTGGGCATCGGCACCTGGGCCTGGGGCGACCGGCTGTTTTGGGGCTACGGGCGCGGCTACACCGACGCCGACCTGGAGGCCGCCTTCCAAACCAGCCTGGCGGCGGGGATCAACTTCTTCGACACAGCGGAAATCTACGGGCGGGGACGCTCGGAGCGGCTGCTGGGTCAATTCCTCCGCGCCGCCGACCGACCGGTGGTGGTCGCCACCAAGTTCTTCCCCTATCCCTGGCGCTGGCGAAAGGGGAGTCTGCAGCGCGCCCTGGGAGGGAGCCTGAACCGGCTGGGGCTGGCCCAGGTGGACCTGTATCAGATTCACTGGCCCTACCCGCCGGTGCCCATCGAGACCTGGATGGCCGGATTGGCCGACGCCGTCGAAGCGGGGTTGGTCCGGGCGGTGGGAGTTTCCAACTACGACCTGGAGCAAACGCGCCGCGCCCACGCTGCCCTGGCAGAGCGGGGCGTGCCCCTGGCCTCCAACCAGGTGCAATACAGTCTGCTGCACCGAGAGCCGGAGCAAGATGGCCTGCTGGAGACCTGCCGGCAACTGGGCGTCACCCTCATCGCCTACAGCCCGCTGGGGATGGGCCTGCTGACCGGAAAATACACGCCGGAGAATCCGCCGCCGGGATTGCGCGGTCGTCGTTTCAACCGAAAACTGCTGGGACAGATCCAACCGCTCATCGCCCTGCTGCGTGAGATTGGTGAGGTCCACGGCGGCAAGAGCCCGGCCCAGGTCGCTCTGAACTGGGTCATCTGCAAGGGAGCCGTGCCCATCCCCGGCGCTAAAAACGCACGACAGGCTCAGGAGAATGCCGGCGCGCTGGGTTGGCATCTGGCCGACGAAGAAATGGCCGCCCTGGACGAGGCCAGCGAGGAAGTGCAAAGTGGACTGGTTTTTTAGCCCGCGTAGGCGGGCTTTGCGGCCGAAGGCCCTGTAGGGGCGACTTCAGTCGCGTTTACCGAAAGGAGGCTGAACGGTTACCCCCAAATTACTGATAGCACTTACGCAGTTACGCTCGAAGCAGGTTTGTAACCTGCGTTTTAGTTCCCCCAAGAGGCGTTTTGCACTCCAACCGGGGGTTACAAACCCCCTCCGAGCATTCAACTGCGTAAGTACTGTTACTGAGGCCTGGCAAACACCGCCGTCCAATAATGGCCATACGTGCCGCCGGCGACGTAGCCAATCCCAATTTCGGTGTAATTGGTGCTCAGCAAAATCGCCCTATGGGGATCACTGTTCATCCAGCCGTTAAACATGGCCTCGGGAGTGGTATAGCCACCCCCAATCGTTTCACCCCAGGTGATCCAATTGTATCCGGCGTTCGTCAATCGCTCACCAGGGCCCAGGCCATCCGGATTGGTATGGTCAAAGAAATTCCTGTCCACCATGTCCTGACTGTGGGCCTCGGCCACCTGCATCAAAAGGTCCGACCGGCTCAAAGTTGCCAGGCCACGGCTGCTTCTTTCGGCATTGATCAAATTGATCAGTTGCTCTTCAAACGGAGGCCACGAGCGCAGGATGAGGGGAAGGTAGGTTTTTATACTGCCCGTGCTATCTACAACACGCAGATCATAGCCATACTCTGTGCAACCACCTGAGCTATCATCGGAGTAGTGCACTTTGACGAAGTAGATTCCACTGCCGGGAGCGGTCCAACCGTTGATGCACGAGTCCAATCCGCCCCCCGGACAGTTGTCGTTCTCCAGCAATTGCGTGGTGCCATCGGTGTCGTACAAACGCAGACGGGTGTCGTTGCCGACGTCCAGATTCGAGGTGGTAATGGTGTAGACTTCGCCCGCCGTCACTGTGAATTTTACCCAGTCCTGATCGCCCGCCTCGTGGAAGCTATGAGACTGAGCCGCCCCGTTCACGATGATTGACGTGGCGTCGCCGAAGGTATCATCGGGTTCGTAGATGTCTTCGCACGAAGCGTTGAGGGCCGTGTTGGAAAAGCCGGAGTCGCCGCCCCGGTTGAGGGCTTTGACCCGGTAGCAGTAGGTGCCGGCAAGGCCCACGCCGTAGTCGTCGTCTGTGTAGGTGGTCGTGTTGGCCGGGACTGTGGCCACCCCTTTGAACGTCCCCACACAACTGTCGCTCGCGCGTTGGATTTCGAATGCGAGTTCGTCGTTGGAATTATCGGTCCAGCTCAAGAGGTTGGAAGTGCCCGACGGAGTGACCGAAAGGGTCGAAGGCGCGTTGGGAGGAACCCCGCTCAGGGGATGAAGCGCCGCGGCCGCGTTGGAATCATCTGTCAGGATGGTTTTCCTCACCCCATAGGAGATGGCCGGGCACATCAGCGGGGTCGAAGCGGTCCCATCGCAGGTCTGGTCGCTGTGACTGATGCCGATGCCATGACCCAACTCGTGCTCGGCCACGGAACGCAAATCGATCTTGCCGGCCTCCGCCGTGATGGTCCAGACCGTGGGGGAATTATCAAACTGGGTGTCTGAGTCAATCCGCCCATACGCCCCCCACGAGCAGAAATTCACGCCCAGGGTACCATCGTCCAGGTCGGCCCAGGCGATGTCGTTGTTTCCATCAGTATGATTCGTGGCATCCCGCGTCGTGGTCCCGGCCACCCGCAGCAAAACCCACGAGTCGGAGAGGTCTTGCCAGGCATAAAGCGAGTCGTACATCAGGCTGACGAAGCTCGCCCCGGTCGGCGCACCGCTGCCAGGATTGGCCGGGTTTACGTAGTGGGCGATGGGGAAGAGGCTATCGTCGGTGGTGTCCCAACCACAGTCGGCCCATAGCTGATATTGCGCATGCACCACCTCAGGCGACGTCCCGATCTCAACCGGGGAGGCCAACGCCTGGCTGATCTCCCGCTCCAGGCTGGCCACAGATACCCTCAGTCCGGTCTCCGGCTGAAATGCTTTGTCGCCCGACAGACTGTATTTCCCCTGCCACATGCCGGCGATTGCGAATTCGGAACTATCGTCGAGAAAGAGCAGTACCCGCTCGCCGACGACGAAATTCGGCACCCCGCCAACCAGGAGGTTGAAGTCGCCAACCCGTCCGCCAGGGAGTATCAGCGTTTCCTGGGCGTTCGCCTTGCCCTTCAACACCCTGTCCACCGCCAGCGTGATTTCGGTGTTGATGCTTTTCCTATCGGGGGTGAACTGAGACCTGATTTCCAGGACGTCAGCCACCAAAATGCGGTCGGCTGCCGTCGTCAATTCGCCCACGCTGCGCTCAAGCAAGATGGCCCCGGCGTAGGCCGGCGGCGGCACGGTTGGGGAACCCATACCTCACTCTCCAAAGGAGCTTACGTTTGCCTCCACCCCCTCCGCTGTGACAGGTAGCGCCGTGGAGGGGGCGGGCGTCGAGCAAGCTGTCAGGAGCAAGGCGAGCCCCAAAAGCAAGCGTTCACCCCCTCCCCTTCGTAGGGGGAGGGTTGGGGTGGGGGCGGAGGGGACGCCGGAGAAACCCCCTGCATCCGGGGCGGAATCTCTCTCCGGGCGAGATTCCACCCTCCCCCGGCCCCTCCCTGTCAGGGAGGGGAGAACGCTTATCCCCAAAAAAGCAAATGCCAGCCGCGCCAGCAACTGGCCAGAATCTCGGAACTCCGTAACAGACAGGCTCGCACCCTCGTGGTGCAAAATCAAACCCAAAATAGATGTGGCGGTTTTGCGAAGCATAGTACCTCCCTCGTTTTAACCTCTACGTGGGGCAGTAGAGAAATGCCGCTGTACCACTGGCCCCATTGAGGCCGCCCAAAAAAGATTGGCCAGCGATACCAGCCACCTACAGTCTATCGGGGCTGGGCCATTTTTTCAACGTGCTTTCTGTACTATTGGGTAGTGTCCCCGTTAAGCGTTGATGATGTTTGGGAGCGCGAGGGCTTGCCCTCTCCCTCCTCCCAACTCCCTCTCTCTCCCAAAATTGGGAGAGAGAGGGGGGTGCAGGCGGGGGTAGGTGAGGGCTTTGCCTCCCCTCGCCGCCAGCACTCAACGGGGGGATCACCTAAGCGCAGGGGCGAGGCATTCTGACCAAAGCCTTGCGCTACGAAGCCCTTCGGTCCGTTAAAGGGGCCTG
>JAJRXB010000401.1 GCA_024276515.1 Chloroflexota bacterium | reverse complement strand
TCTGCTGCCCCGGGTGCGCAACTACAACGTGGCCGTGGCCGAGGAGGGAGACCGGGTGGTCTTCTTGCACAAAATCGTGCCCGGCGGCGCCGACCGCAGCTACGGCATCCACGTGGCCCAACTGGCCGGGCTGCCCCGCCCGGTGATCCATCGCGCTCAGGAGATTCTGGCCGAGTTGGAACGGGAGGGGGCGCGCGGACCGGTCCCCCGGCGCGCCGAACCGATGGCCCGCCAACTCGCCCTCTTCTCCACCGAGCCGCACCCGGTGGTCGAGGCGCTGCGCCGGCTCGACGTGAACAGCCTCACCCCCCTGGAAGCCATCAGCAAACTATATGAGTTGCAGGGACAGGCACGGGAGGATGGAAAGTGAGAGGAGAGAGTGAGAGGAGAGGGTCCGCATCAGGTGACAGGCACTTATTGTGTCCCTCGGAGCAGCCTTGCGAAGGTTTCGAGAGGGATCTTTGTGACGGGCATACGCCCCTAAATTACAGTACTTACGCAATTCAGCACAAAAATAGGCTCCGTAGTGACGACCTCCCTGGCCTGCCGCCAGGACAGGGAGGTCGTCACTACAAACCTGTAAATTAGGAATCATAGGAGATTGCTTCGCATCCTTCGGATGCTCGCAATGGCAATAGTCACCTGATGTCCAAACTTGTTGGGGATGTATCGGCGTTGCAGGAGGCTTGGCGCCGACTTGTAAGTTCCCTTCGGGAAAAGAGAACCCTCTCAGGGCTTCAGGCTCTTGGCGATCAGCTTCTCGATGCCACGTTGCTTCTTTTTGCTGTTGTCGCCTGTCAGGGCTGCCTGGAAGGCCAGAGCCATCACGGTCGGGGCCGGCTCTTCTTCTGCCTGAGCGGGCTCAGGCTCCGGGGGCTCCGACACTTTGATGAACTCTTTCATACTCAGGTCCACCTTGCGTGCCTTGCGATCAACCTTTAGCACTCTGGCCTCAACCTTGTCGCCCACCGACACGACCTCGCTGGGCGACTTGATGTAGCCGTCGGCCAGCTCCGACACGTGCACCAGGCCATTGCGTCCCGTGCCAATGTCTACGAAAACCCCGTAGGGTTCGATGCGAGTCACCACGCCGTCAACCACCATATCGGGCTTCAGGTCCTTGAAACGGCGAGTCGTCGGCTTGACCATCGTCAGGCTGATGCGACCCCGCTTCTTATCTACCTTCTTGACCCAGACGTGGACCTCATCCCCCACCTGCACGACGTCGGTCACCTTTTGGACACGGCGGCGAGCCAGTTCGGAGATGTGGACCAACCCATCCTGGGCGATTCCCAGGTCAATGAAAGCCCCGAAATCGGTGACGCTTTTCACCTTGCCTGTCAGTTCCATACCCGGTCGCAGATCTCTGATTGACTTGCTCTCGGATACGCCGCCACCCGCTGGAGCCTCGACCACTGGCGCGGTGACCAACATTTCTTGTTCACTCATACCTATCCTCCTCAACGCAAATGCACATACGGCGAGATTATACCATCCGCCCTGAGGGATGGCAAATATCTGGCGATAATTTGGTCGAAATTGCCATTTCCGGCTTCGCTCATATTGGAACACGGTGCTCGGTAGGGGCACCCCTTGCGGTTGCCCGTCCCAGGCAGGCGCCCCTGCCCCGTGCCGGGATGGTATGCCGCACTGATGGGCCCGCCCCGGCTACGCCACGCGGGCCGGGGGTGCAGGTCTTGCCTGCACCTACAACACGCAACGCACACTATGCCAAATGGCTATCAATGCCCGGGCGTGGTGGCTCCTGACCGGTCAGGGCGGCGGGTCGCGGACCCGCCGGGAGCAGGATGATTTCAATCACAAGAGTTGTTCCCAAATAAATTTACGCCACGGTGACAGTCACTTTTGGCACAATGATTGGGTCACGACTTACGAAACCACCTCGTTTTCGCGCCATTTCAAGTGACTGTCACCTGCTTTTGCTTAAAGGGGAACAATTCTACAGAGTTGACCTTTTGCCCCCTTTTGGTGTAAACTCTATAATACATTCGAGTCTGGCTAAAATCTGTGGAAGGTAGTAGCGACTTCAGTCGCCAGGAACGACTGAAGACTGAAGTCGTCACTACCCATAAATTTTGGCCACACTCAATACATTCAGATACCTGCTCAAGGAGAGAGGTATGAGCCAGCACCACCTGCTTCTTCTCTTTTTTGGGGGCTTTCGTCCTTCCGCCCCCCCCGGTTCGATTCTCAACTCCCAGATCCAAATTCCCAACGTATTGCCTGTCGCCGGCAGGTTGCTGGTGGGCGAACTTGCCTTGCTGGCCCTGGCCGCTCTCATGCTTTTGCTCCTGCGCGCCCGGCGCCGTCGCCGCTCGACCTCTGCTCCCCTACCCGCAACCACCGTTCCAATTCTCAAGTCCCCCGACGATCGTCTCCACTTTCGACTGGACAGACTCACCGGTGCCGGGTTGGTGATCGGTCGCGGGAGACACGGTGTCGATCTCAAAATTGACGAGTCGGTCCCCCACGCCGACACGGTGTCCGAGCGGCACGCTCGTATTTATCACGACCCCACCTGCGGCTACGTGGTGATCGAAGACCTGGGCAGCACGAACGGGATTTTCATCAACGGCCGGCGCGCCCCGCGCAAGAATCTGCTCAAAGATGGGTGGGTCGTCGGCCTGGGTGAGGTGACACTGACGTATCGAGATGGCGAATCAGATACCGGCCCGCTCGATTGACAAAACTTCAGGAGAGTGGCAGTGAAGACGAAACCTTCTGCGCCCCCAACCCAACCGCCAGCCATCTTGGAAGAGACGGACAGCCGTTCCACAGCGCCGATGAAGCGCCCGGATGGAATGGCGGCTTCCGACGACGACTTTCAGGCATTGCCGGAGGGGGCTTTTGTCGGCGACGAGGCATACTACATCGCCAGCCTTCGCACCGAAGGAACCGACCACAACGTCTACGGTGTGGAGGAGGCACGGCCCATCTTTCCCTGCCCCAACCCGGAATGCGGCTATCTGGAGAACTCGGCCGGCGAGACAATCTGCGCATCGTGCGGCACGTCGCTGAATGGGGTGATGCCTGTCCATCGACGGCATCAGTTGCACGAATACCGGGACTCTGCCGCCGTGACCATGGCCGCCCGTGTGACGGACCTGGGCCTGAGCCACCCCGGGTTGCTCCTTTATCGCTATTTTGCAGAGCGACCTTATGGCCGCCACGACCGTCATTATCTGGTTTTGCCAGACCCCATGCCGCTGCTGGCCAGCCAGGTGCCAATCCCTCAAAAAGTCGGGCGCGTGCTCGGCTGGGGGGCTCAGTTGGCCGATGCCCTGGCCTATCTGCACGACCACGGCGTCGGCTGGCAGCAGGTCGCCCCCGACCACATCGCGCTGCGCGAGCGACGGGCGATGTGGATTGATTTCGCCGGCGCTCAGATGCTCTCGTCGGACGAGTCTCAGGCTGCGGAACAGCGGGCGCGTGACGTGGTTGGATTGGCCAGCGTGATGCTCTATCTGGCAACCGGTGAGGATAGCTACCCCCCGCGTGCCAGCCTGCCCGAAGTGGCAACCGCCGTTTTCGACCGCGCCCTGGGCGACAAGGCCGAGGTCATCACCGCCGAGGCCCTGGCCGAAGCATTCAAGGCTGCGGTCGCCGCCATTCGTCATCCCACCACCGTCCACTTGCGGGTGGGGCGGCACACCGACGTCGGCATGGTCCGCGACCTGAACGAGGACAGTCTGCTGACGCTGGAGCTGGATCGCGTGCATCGCTCCATCAGCCGTCCCATCGGTCTCTACGTGGTGGCCGATGGCATGGGAGGGCACTCCGCCGGCGACGTGGCCAGCGGCCTGGCCATCAACACCATCGCCGAGAAGATGGCCACCCACCTTCTGGTGCCGCAACTCACCGACGACATCAACTCCGAATCCTTCGACCCCCAACGCTGGCTGGCCGAGGCTATCCAGGCCGCCAACCGGGCCGTGTACGCCCACCGGCAATCAGCAGGGACCAACATGGGGACCACTCTGGTCGCCGCCATCATCATCGGCGACGTGGCCCACATCGCCAACGTCGGCGATAGCCGGGCCTACCTCATCAACGACGACGGCATCCGCCAGATCACCACCGATCACTCCCTGGTGGAACGACTGATCGCGATGGGGCAGATCACCCCAAATGAAGCACGCACCCACCCTCAGCGCAACGTCATCTACCGTACCATTGGCGACAAAGAAGAGGCCGAAGCGGATTTCTTCGTTCAGCGGCTGAGTCCGGGCGACAGTTTGCTGTTGTGTTCCGACGGATTGAGCGGGAAGGTGGAAGACGAGGAAATCTGGCGTCTCGTCCAGAGCTGTCGGTCGCCGCAAGAGGCCTGTGAGCGACTGGTGCAAGCCGCCAACGACAACGGGGGCGACGACAACGTGACCGTGATCATCGTTCAGGCGGGAACTCGGGAGACCACGGACCAGGAAGGCTGATTCCGAGGGAGACTTCACAATGGAGAATCTAATCAACAGAACGCTCGGCGGCTACAGCCTGGTAGAAGAGTTGGGCAAGGGCGGCATGGCCATCGTCTACAAAGCATATCAGCCCAAGCTGGAGCGCTGGGTTGCGGTGAAGGTGTTGGACCCGCTCTACATCACCGACGACTCTGAGGTGCTCGCCCGTTTCCGGCGCGAAGCCAGAGCCATCGCTGCCCTGCGGCACCCCAACATCTTGACCGTCTACGACTACGGCGAGGAGGAAGGGCTGGCCTACATCGTGATGGAATACGTAGAAGGTGGCACCCTCAAGGAACGGCTGACAGGCGAACCGTTCGACTGGCAACGGGCGGTGCGTCTTGGCATAGCGCTGGGACAGGCGCTGGCCTTTGCCCACGACCAGGGTGTCATCCACCGGGACGTGAAACCGGCCAACGTGTTGTTGGCCAGCGAAGACTGGCCCCTGTTGGCCGACTTCGGCCTGGTCAAGCTTCAGCAGGCCCGCCGGGCCCTCACCCGACCGGGTATGACCCTGGGCACCCCAGACTACACCGCGCCCGAGCAGGCTTTGGGTGAAAAAATCGATCACCGCGCCGACATCTATGCCCTGGGCGTCGTCTTGTTCGAGATGGTGACGGGAAAGCTGCCGTTTGCGTCTGAAAAGGCCTTCGAAGTATTGCTGATGCACATCAACGAGCTCCCACCCCGTCCCCGTGACCTGGTCGCCGACGTCCCCGAGATGGTGGAAGACACCATATTGAAAGCTCTGGCCAAATCGCCCGACGACCGCTACCCGCACATGAAGGACATGGTGGCCGACCTGGAATCCGCGTGGGCGATGGCCCTGGCTGCCCAGCAACCCGACCTGCCCCGGGCTGATGAAACGATCCACCACGCCACGGTGCAGATCGAATCGATTCAGTCCTTTTTGAGTGGTCCCCGCTTCACCGTCACCGGCACCGGGGCGTTGTTGCCCATTCCGCCCAAAGATACGGTGCTCATCGGTCGAGCCGACCCCAGGGGACACATCACCCCCGACATAGACCTTGCCATGTACGGCGGCAGCACCGCTGGCGTCTCGCGCCAGCACGCCCGCCTGCTGCGCCAGGACGACACCTGGCTCATCGAGGACCTGCGCAGCACCAACGGCACTTACGTCAACGAGCAACCCCTCCCCCCCGACCAGCCTACCCCACTGAAGGACGGCGACAGCGTCCGGTGCGGCCAACTGATTCTGACCTTTCATACCGGCGAGACAAAGGACAAAGGACAGGGGACGGAGGACGAATAGCAACCCCCTCGCTGTGGCCTCTCGCTGTGGCCTCTCGCTGTGGCCGGTCTCCCGACCGCGCCCCGCTGTGGCCCGTCTCCCGACCTCGCTGTGGCCGGTCTCTCGACCGTGCCTCTTGCTGTGGCCGGTCTCCCGACCTACTTGCTGTGGCCCGTCTCCCGACTGCGCTGTGGCCCGTCTCCCGACCTACTCGCTGTGGCCCGTCTCCCGACCTACTTGCTGTGGCCGGTCTCCCGACCGCGCCCCGCTGTGGCCCGTCTCCCGACCTCGCTGTGGCCGGTCTCTCGACCGTGCCTCTT
>JAJRXB010000400.1 GCA_024276515.1 Chloroflexota bacterium | reverse complement strand
GTCCCACGCCGGAAAACAGCGTCGCCGGACAGATCGAGATCGTCACCACCGCCACCACCCAGGGGGTGGACGCCATCATGATCTCCAACAACGCCGGTGATCAAATCGCCCCCGCCGCCAAAGCCGCCCGTGAAGCCGGCGTAACCGTCGTCACCTGGGACTCGCCCATCCCCTCGGCAGAAGGGGAGCAGGTCTTCGTCGCCCAGGTGGACTTCGACGAGACCGGCAGAGTGATGGCCGATATGGCCCTGGACATCCTGGGTGAGGATGGTGGCAAGTTCGCCGTCCTCTCTGCCTCCCCCGATGCCGCCAACCAAAACGCCTGGATCGCCGCCTTGCAAGAAGTGCTCCAGGAGCCCAAGTACGCCAACCTGGAACTGCTGGACATCGTCTACGGCAACGACCAGTCGGAGGATAGCTACAACCAGGCGTTGGCGCTGGTGGACAAGTATCCCGACATGGAGCTCATCATGGCGCCGACCACCGTCGGCATCGCGGCTGCCGCCAAGGCCATGCAAGACGAAGGGCTGTGCGACAAGGTGAAAGTCAGCGGCCTGGGCCTGCCGGCCGAGATGGTCTCCTACACCCTCAACGGCTGTGCGCCGGAGTTCGCCCTGTGGAGCTTCACCGACCTGGGCTACCTCACCTACTACACCACCTATCTCCTGGCCACAGGTGCCATCGAGGGCAAGGTAGGCGAGCGGTTTGAAGCCGGTCGCATGGGGACCTACACCATCGAGAAGGACCCCACCCGCGAGCAAGGGCTGCGCGTCCTGATGGGCCCGTTCACCATCTACAACAAGGACAACGTCGAGGCAGCGGCCAAGTAGTTGCCAGGGCTTCGTACCAGGGTTGTTCAGTTCTCAAGATTCTGCGCGTGCCATTGGAGGAAGCGAAACGACGACCTGTACCCCGAATGGGGTAAGCAATCTCCAGCCTGCAACGTGGGGATTGCTTCGGCAAAATACGCCTCGCAATGACACACCCGTAGAACTAAACAGCCCCGCGCCTCGTCCAGTACTTCACCATTTTGATGGGTTATGTAGGGGCGCACGGCTGTGCGCCCCTACTGAACGAGGCTGGGAATCCATAAGGTAAGGATGATGCGTTTGAAGGACAAAGTCGCCATTGTCACCGGCGCGGCGCGCGGGATTGGCCGGGCGATTGCCCTGCGATTTGGGCAAGAAGGAGCCAGCGTCGCCATCGTGGACCTGCTCGAAAAGGAGGGCCGCCAGACCGTCCGCCTCATCGAAGCTAACGGCGGGCGGGCGATGTTCGTCCGCACCGACGTGTCCGACGGGGATCAGGTGCAGGCGATGGTGGACGCGGTAGTGAAACGGTGGGGCACCATTCACATTCTGGTCAACAACGCCGGGATCTGCCCATTCGAGGGCTTTCTGGAGATGCCGGAGGCCCTGTGGGACCAGGTTCTCGACGTGAACCTGAAGGGCTACTTCCTTTGTTCCCAGGCCGTCGCCCGGGTGATGGTCGAGCAGGGGGTGAAGGGCCGCATCATCGCCATCAGCTCCATCTCGTCGGAGTTTGGCGGCAGTTCGCAGGCCCATTACTGTGCTTCAAAGGCCGGCATCAACCTGCTGGTGAAATCCATGGCCATTTCGCTGGGGCCGTATGGCATCACCTGCAACGCCGTCCTGCCCGGCACCGTCGAGACCGACATCAACCGCGAGGCCCTGGCCGACCCGGCGGTGCGCGACTACTGGTCGAAGCGCGCACCGCTGGGCCGTCTGGGTCAGCCCGAGGACATCGCCGGCCCGGTCCTCTTCTTCGCCAGCGACGACTCGGCCTGGTGCACCGGTTCGATGCTGGTGGTAGACGGCGGCACGTCGGTCAATCTGCAATAGACGACGAAGGACCAAAGACGAAAGAGCCATTCGTCAGAGGGTAGAGCAATGGCAATCTACAGCATCAAAGCCATCAAATACTGCGAACAGACCGTGCCCGCCCCGCAAATGTTTTTTATGTCACGCTGGGGCGAGTGGATGGTAGCGGACTTTTTCTTCTTCATTCTGCGCCGGGACGACGGCAAAGTGATGCTCATTGACACCGGCCTGCGCGACGTGGACGAGATTCAGCCTCTCGTCCTGGCCGGGGTGGGGCACAAGGGACGCTTCCGCATGGATATGGAAACCCAGAACGTCCCGTTGCTGCTGCGAAAAGAGGGGGTTGACCCGGCCGACGTGGAATACGTTTTCATCTCTCACTTTCACTACGACCACTGCTCAAACGCCAAACTGTTCCCCAACGCCAAATTCGTCGTCTCGCGCACCGGCTGGCACCTCACCCTCGACCCGCCGGTCCCTGCTATGGTCCCCGACGTGCTCTTCCCCCGCGACGTCCTGGCCTACTTCGCCAACGAAGCCCGCGACCGGCTGATCCTGGTGGACGACGAAGCGCCGGAGATCGTCCCGGGCATTGGGGCCTTTTACGTCGGTGGGCACACGATGTGCAGCCAGGCGTTCACCGTCCAGACCAAAGAGGGCCTGGCCGTCTTCCCCGGCGACACCATATTTTATTACGAAAACCTGGAGAAAAATCACCCCGTCGGCCTGGCGGTGGACATCGTGGAGTGCTACCAGGCGATGGATCGCGTCCGTGAGCTGGCCGACGTCGTGGTTCCCCCCCACGACCCGGCTTTGCTCCAGCGGTATCCCGATGGCGTCGTCGTTGATGATTGAGAACTTTATGCTGTTCAAGTAGGGACAGAGTTCCCAAAGCAAAAACCGGGCTCTCCCAACAGAAAAATGAGAAAGCCCGGCACCGTTTCAAGTGGCGTCTGGCAGCTATACCTTCTTTGCGGTCAGGTCGCGCAACATACCGCGAATGCGATCAAGCACCTCCGCATTGACTCGCCCAAAGGTTTTGACCACGATAGATTGAGACAGCGTGTAGATTTTGTCCACCCGCACTTTGCCCGGACGATTCAATCTACCTTGCTCCAGTTCGGACGAAGTGATCGTGAAACTGTAATCTACCTCGGCCGGGTTGGAAGTCATTGCCACAACGACGATATCTGAGGTCTTGCGGTTGTAAACATCGTTGGACACCACAATAACCGGACGCCGTTTTTGGGAGGAAAGGTCGGTAAACGGAATTGGAACGAGAAGAATGTCACCTTGCTCAGGCATCGTTCCAATCCTCGTCGTCAAAAGGATTGTCCCAGAAGTCAAGACTGCTTTGGGCTGCCAACAATAAATCGTCGAAGGTGTCAGCAGACTCTTCGATCACAAAAACGACGACACGCGCACCGGCCGGAAAGGGAACGTGTAATTCCACACGTCCTTCCTCCATCACTTCCAAATCATATTTCAGTGCCGTTTGAGCCATTGGGATAACACCTATCTCAATCATCGCCCATAATTATAACATGCATAAATGATGGTAGCAAACAAACGAGAAAATGGCTGAAGGAGAAAGTATGGCCGAGCTTGAGACAGCCCACGTCGACGACTGCACCGTCTACCGCCTGCCCGGGCGGGACTGGTTTTATCTGCTGGGACCGCAAAACAGCCGGACCAGGAACCTGGTCTTTGGTCTGGCCGAGTTCCCCGGCGGCACGCTGGCGGCGGCCCACGCTCACCAGGCCGAGGAAGAGATCCTCTACATCCTCTCCGGCCAAGGAGCGATCATCGCTGGGGACCAGGAGACCCGGTTGGAACCGGGCGTGGCGGTCTTCATCCCCCCTGGCCTCTCGCACCAAATCCGGGCCGATGGAGCGGAGCCGCTCAAGCTGGTGACGGTCTTCTCACCGCCTGTGACTCCCGGCGCTTACGATCCAGGCAAAGACCGATAAGGCGAAGAATGGCCGACCCTGCCCTGATTGAGAAACTGGAGACTATTGCCAACCGGCTGCGCCGTCACGTCATCAAAATGACGCACGCCGCCGGCTCCGGACATCCCGGCGGGTCCCTGTCGGCGGCCGATATGGTGGCGGCCCTCTATTTTCACGAACTGCGCGTTGACCCGCGTCGCCCCGACTGGCCCGACCGGGATCGGTTCATCATGTCCAAAGGGCACGCCTGTCCCGTCTGGTATGCTGCGCTGGCCGAGCGTGGCTACTTCCCCGTGGAAGACCTGGTCAAGCTGCGCCACGTCAGCAGTCATCTGCAAGGTCATCCCGATATGCGCAAGACCCCCGGCGTGGATATGACGGCCGGCCCGCTGGGCAACGGCCTGTCGGCCGGGGTGGGGATGGCGCTGGGCGCCCGCATCACCGGGCGCGATTTTCGCACCTATGTGATGGTGGGCGAGGGAGACCAGCAAGAGGGCTGCACGTGGGAAGCAGCGATGATGGCCGGCTTTCACAAATTGGGGAACCTGACCCTGTTGATCGACTACAACCGCTCTCAGGTTGACGGCAAATCCGACGACATCCTGTGTCTCGACCCTCTGGCCGACAAGTGGCGGTCATTCAACTGGGCCGTGCGCCAGATTGACGGCCACGACCTGGGCCAAATCCTCGACGCCCTGGCCTGGGCCAGGGACGTCACCGACGCGCCCACCGCCATCCTGGCCCACACCGTCAAAGGCAAGGGAGTCTCATTTATGGAGGACCGGCACGAATGGCACGGCAAGGCTCCCAACACCGGGCAGGCAATCGCTGCCCTGGCCGAACTGGGGGAGGAATGGCAACCATGACACCTGGTGGTGTAGGGGGAGGACCGGCACCATGACGCCTCCTGAGCAGCGACCCTCCCCGGCCCTACGGGAGGATCGTCCACGCCGTACCCTGCGCGAGGCCTTCGGCCAGACTCTCGTGGAGTTGGGGGCCGAATTCCCCAACCTGGTCGTCCTCGACGCCGACATCTCTGGCTCGCTCAAGACCGGAGCCTTTCGTCGGCACTTCCCCGAACGGCACATCAACTTCGGCACCGCCGAGCAAGACATGTTGATGGCGGCGGGGGGCCTGTCTACCACCGGCCTCATCCCCCTGGCCTGTACTTATGCCACCTTCGCCACGATGCGCGCCTGCGAGCAGATTCGGAGCTTCATCTGCTACTCTCGTCTCAACGTAAAGGTGATGTGCTCTCACGGCGGGCTGGAAGTTGGCTGGGACGGGCCGACTCACCAGGCCACCGAAGACGTGGCAATTATGCGAGCCATGCCCAATATGACCGTCGTCGTGCCGGCCGACGCGATTGCCGTACCCCCTCTCCTCCGGCAGGTGGTGGCCCTCGACGGGCCGACTTACTTCCGAATGGGGCGCAACCCGGTGCCCATCATCTACGACGAGGGGCAGCGTTTCGACCTGGGCAAAGCCATCACCTTGCGGACGGGGAGCGACCTGACGATCATCGCAATGGGGGTGATGGTGTCGCTGGCTCTGGACGCCGCCGACACCCTGGCCGGTCAGGGCATTGACGCCCGGGTCCTCGACGTGCACACCGTCAAGCCGCTGGACGGCGAGGCCATCGAGGGGGCCGCCCAGGAGACGGGCGCTATCGTCACCGCCGAGGACCACAACGTCATAGGGGGGTTGGGCGGCGCGGTGGCCGAATATCTGGCGGAGCACGCGCCCGTGCCTGTGCTCCGGGTGGGCGTGCCCGACACCTTTGGCCGCTCCGGCGACCCGGCCGACCTGTTCCCAATGTATGGCATGGCCGCGCCCGACATCGTGGCCGCTGCCCATCGAGTGCTGGCCCGGAAGAAGGCGGCCAAAACCAGACTTCGGAAGTCTCAAGGACTGCGATGACCGACGAACTGACCGGACGCACCGCTTTCGTCACCGGGGCGGCGCGGGGCATTGGCCTGGCCATTGCCACCGCGCTGGCTCGGCGCGGCGCCGGCGTGGCGATGGTTGATATTGACCTGACCGCATTGGCGCGGGCAGCTCAATCCATCGGCGACCGGGCGTTGGCAGTCGAAGCGGACGTCAGCCGGGCGGGCGACGTGGGGCGTGCCATCGAGTTGACGACCGAACGCTTTGGCGGCCTGGACATCCTGGTCAACAACGCCGGCATCTGTCCCCTGTCCGACTTCGCCGACATCACAGAGGCCGAGTGGGATCGGGTGCTGGCCATCAACCTCAAGGGGGCATTTCTCTGTTGCCAGGCGGCACTGCCACACCTGCGAAAGAGCGGCCGGCGGGGACGTATCGTCAACGTCGCCTCCGTGGCCGGACAGATGGGAGGCGTCTCGGTCGGCGCCCATTACGTCGCCTCCAAAGCGGGGTTGATCGGACTCACCAAGTCGCTGGCCCGGCTGCTGGCCGCCGACGGCGTCACGGTCAACTGCGTGGCGCCCGGCGCTACCGCCACCGATCTCACCGCCGACTGGCCGGAGACAACCCAGGCGCAGGTGAAAGCTCACATCCCTCTGGGGCGTTTCGCCCGGGCGGAAGAGATCGCCGAAGCAGTTTGCTTCCTGGTTTCGGACCGGGCGGCCTTTGTCACCGGGGCCACCCTCGACGTGAACGGGGGACTCTACTTACGGTAGCGCCGGGATGCATTTCACATTGGGGTGCGTTCAAAATCAGTAGATTCGCCCAGGTTCTGACGGGGCGACCGCAAGTGCCCCGTGCGGGGTACAAGGGCTCGCCCCTACCTTCAACCCATTTTGAACACACCCTTCACATTTTTGACAATGTCACATTACGCTCTGAGCGGGGCTGCCTGCTTCGATCGGGGAGCACCGGAATGGGGATTCCGGTGCTACGGACTACGGACGCCCTGGCAGCGCCGGAACAGGCACTGGAATGGGGATTCCGGTGCTACGGACTACGGACGCCCTGGCAGCGCCGGAACAGGCACTATGAGCCTGGGGTTTAGCCCCAGGCGAAGGGCGGCTGAGTAGTCACCACCATCGTTCAAACCGGGGAGTGCCAGATGAAGCTCAGTCACGACCAATTGGCCGACATGTATCACCGCATGTGGCTCATCCGCTATTTCGAAGAAAGCGCTCGTTCGCTCTTTCAAGAAAACATGATACGGGGAACCACCCACATGTACACAGGCGAAGAAGCGGTGGCCGTCGGCGCCTGCGCCGCTCTCAACCGGGACGACTACATCACCAGCACCCATCGCGGTCATGGTCACTGCCTGGCCAAGGGGGGCGACCCCCGGCGGATGATGGCCGAGTTGCTGGGCAAAGTCACCGGCTATTGCAAGGGCAAAGGGGGCTCGATGCACATCGCCGACCTCGACCTGGGCATTTTGGGCGCCAACGGCATCGTCGGCGGCGGCATCGGCATCGCCACCGGCGCGGCCTATTCCGCCGACCTGCGCGGCTCCGGGCAGGTGGCCGTCTGCTTCTTCGGCGACGGCGCCAGCAACCAGGGCATCCTGATGGAGGCCGCCAACATGGCCGCCCTCTGGAAACTGCCCATCATCTATTTGTGCGAAGAGAATCAATACGCCGAGTTCAGTCCCAGCAAACCCTTCATCGCCGTCGAGCGCATCGAGGTGAAGGCCCAGGCCTTTGGACTGGCCGGCGTCACCGTGGACGGCAACGACGTGCTGGCCGTCTACGAAGCGGTGCGCCGGGCGGTCGAGCGGGCCCGGGGCGGCGACGGGCCAACGCTGCTGGTAGCCCAGACCTACCGGCTCGAAGGTCACACCGTCGGGGATCCGCTCACCTATCGTCCGAAAGAGGAGGCCGACGAGTGGAAGTCGGCCGAGCGAGACCCCATCAGCCGCTTCGGTCGCTACCTGACCGGGGAAGGGGGCTTCTCGGAGAAGGAGCTGGAGACGCTCCGGCAAAAGGCCCAGGCCGAGATCGACGAGGCGATAAAATTCGCCATCGACAGTCCCGAGCCCGAAATCGCGGCGCTCTGGGAAGACGTTACCGCCTGAGTAATTGAACCGCGAAGGCGCGAAGAACGCGAAGATTTTAAGTGAGGTGTTGCTGCCGGTTGTGTACGATGGTCAGCAGATTGACGCTGGTTACAGAATCGATATGCTAGTCGAAGACTGTGTCATCATCGAGAACAAGACCGTTGACCAACTTCTGCCTATTCATCAGGCTCAATTGCTGAGCTACTTGAAACTGCGGGATTGCCGACTTGGCTTCTTATTGAATTGGAACGTCGCGCTGATGAAACACGGCATCAAGCGATTGGTCAATCGTCTGTAAAGGCTGAAACGCGAAGACACAAGGTTGTGTCTCCGATGATGTTGTCGGACAAATCTGAGGTCTTTTCACCGCGAAGACGCCAGGTAGTCTCCTTCTTGAGTGTTGGTTGATGAAGCTCTTGCGATTTTCACCGCGAAGACGCCAAGAGCGCAAAGAAAAGCTGGGAAAATCTTGGCGTCCTTTGCGCCTTGGCGGTTAAGAATTCTCCATGCCGAGGATACACAGATGGCAGTTCGTCAATTGCGATACCGCGAAGCTCTGAACGAGGCCCTCCACGAAGAGATGGCCCGCGACCCGTCGGTGTGTGTGCTGGGCGAGGACGTAGGCCGCTATGGCGGTCCATTCCAGGTCACCCGGGGGCTATTCGACCGGTACGGCGAAAAGCGGGTGCGCGACACCCCCATCTCCGAAGAAGGTTTCGTCGGCATCGCCGTGGGCGCGGCGATGACCGGCCTGCGCCCGGTGGCCGAAATCCTGTACATCGACTTCAGCACCCTGGCCATGGACCAGATCGTCAACCAGGCGGCCAAAGCCCGCTATATGTTCGGGGGCAAGGCCCGCGTGCCCCTGGTCATCCGCACCCAGGGAGGAGGCGGGCGCGGCAACGCCGCCCAACATTCGCAAAGCCTGGAAATGTGGTACGTTCACGTCCCGGGCCTCGTCGTCGTCCAGCCTGCCACCCCATACGACGCCAAGGGACTGCTCAAGTCGGCCATCCGGGACGACAACCCGGTCATCTTCATCGAGCACAAGCTGCTCTACAACACCACCGGCCCCGTGCCCGACGAGGAATATCTCATCCCCATCGGCATCGCCGACGTGAAACGCCCCGGCAACGACGTGACCATCGTCGCCACCTCACGCATGGTGCTCTTCGCGCTGAAGGCGGCCGAGGAACTGGCCCGGCAGGGCATCGAGGCCGAGGTCATCGACCCGCGCACGCTCAAGCCGCTCGACGTGGACACCATCGTCCGCTCGGTGGAAAAGACGGGGCGGTTGGTCGTCGTCAACGAGGGACACCTGACCGGTGGGTTCACGGCAGAAGTGGCCGCCCGGGTCCAGCGCGAAGCCTTCGACTGGCTGGACGCGCCCATCATGCAGGTGGCCACCGAGGACGTGCCGCTACCCTACAACGGTCGCCTGGAATTGGAGGCCATTCCCAACGAGCAAGACATCATCAACGCCGCACTGGAGATCGTTTACCGGGATTAGCATCTGAACGTGAAATTCTTGCACAACGTGAGGGACAAAAATAGAGCTTCCGCTCACATCAGGAGGAAAACAACATGCTGGACACCATCTACCAAAGCATCATCGCGGGAAACGCCCCGAAAGCCGTCGAAGGGGTGCAACAGGCGTTGGAGGCGGGTCATCCCCCCGGCGAGATTCTCAACCGGGCGATGATCGCTGCCATGGCGGAGGTCGGTCGCCGCTTCGAGGCCCAGGAGTGCTTCGTGCCTGAGATGCTCATCGCCGCCCGCGCCATGCAAGAGGGACTCAAGGTCCTCAGACCCCACCTGGTCGCCGCCGACATCAAGCCCGTGGGCAAGGCGGTCCTCGGCACCGTGAAGGGAGACCTCCACGACATCGGCAAGAACCTGGTGGGGATGATGCTGGAAGGGACCGGCCTCGAGGTGCTCGACCTGGGGGTGGACGTGTCGCCGGAGCAGTTTGTGGAGGCGGTTCAGGAACACCGGCCCCGCTTCGTCGGCATGAGCGCGCTGTTGACCACCACCATGCCCGGCATCCGGGCCACCATCGAGGCCCTCGAAGAAGCCGGGTTGCGGGATCAGGTGACAGTGATGGTGGGTGGCGCACCGGTGACCCAGCAATTCGCCGAGGAGGTCGGCGCCGATCTCTATGCTCCAGATGCCTCCTCCGCCGCCAACCGGGCCAAAGCGGCGCTGGAGACGGCTTGAAGCCCGGCCCTCGTGATGCGTGATGCGTGATGCGTGAAACGTGAGACACAACCATCACGTTTCACGTTTGATGATAGGAGATAAGACTATGAGCAATCACCCCACAGACAAACAGATTCAAGACGCCTACGCCCTGGCGCAGGAACGGTACGCCATGCTCGGCGTGGACACCGACCAGGCGTTGGAGACGCTGGCGCAAATTTCCATCAGCCTGCATTGCTGGCAGGGTGACGACGTCGCCGGCTTCGAGTCGCCCGACACAGAGCTGGGCGGTGGCATCGCGGCCACGGGCAACTATCCCGGCAAAGCCCGCAACGCGGACGAACTGCGCAGCGACCTGGACAAAGCCTACAGCCTAATCCCCGGCAGCCACCGGCTGAACCTGCATGCCATTTACGCCGAGACCGGCGGCAAAAAGGTGGAACGCAACGAACTGAGACCCGAACACTTCGCCGCCTGGGTCGCCTGGGCCAAAGAGACAGGCCACGGGATAGACTT
>JAJRXB010000020.1 GCA_024276515.1 Chloroflexota bacterium | reverse complement strand
GACGGCTTGTCGTCCGGGGTGGCGAGGTTTGCCGGGGTGACCACCCATTCGTCCAGCCTGTAGGCCACGAATGGCCCACCGCCCAGCGGCGGGTTGTCTTCCAGCCGACCGGTGAGCAGCACAGCCTCGCCGGTCGGTGCAGCCGCCAGCGCGTCGGCGTCCATCAGCGGCATCTTTTCAATCCGGCGCGCTTCCAGCGCCTGGCCGGGAGAAAACACAAAGGCCAGCGTCGCGCCGCAGCCCAGCATAGCCGCCGTGCCGACGATGGCTGCGACAACCACACCAATTCGTTTGCGGATGGAAAAGATGCCCTTCTGCCCCGGAATGGGGATTCCGGGGCTACGGACCCCTGGCGCGCCGGAATCCCTATTCCGGCGCGGGGCCACGGAGCCCTGGCAGCGCCGGAATCCCTATTCCGGCGCGGGGCCTGTATCCAACCCAACCGGTAACGAATTTACTCCATCCAGGTGAAGATGATATGTTGTCATTCTGAGCCGGGGCGCAGCGGAGGCGAAGAATCTCGTTCTCCGCCGTCGGAAAAACGGGGGCAAAGCGACAACGAGATTCTTCGTCGCTTCGCTCCTCAGAATGACATTCAAAGACGCGGTCACAGGTCCGCTTCGAGCAAAATGGCGTGATCAGGCTTTACCCAAAGAACTTTTGAGACGAAGGTCTAATAGTCTCCCTGTCGAGTGTTGTTGGGCCGGTGTCACAGCGGTTTTCACCGCCGCAAGCCCTGTTGGCGATACTCAGTCATCGCTCAAATCTGGGGACTCTGGGTAATCCGGCGTGGAGCGAAAATGGGCTTCCAGGGCGGCCATCACCGCCAGGGCGATGTCTTCCCGCCAGTGCCGGGCCACCACTTGCACCCCCACCGGCAGCCCGGCGCTGCCCTGCTCCACCTGTTGAGCGGTGATGTCGGCGATGTCTTTGCCCACGGCGCGGTCGCTCTCCTCGCCGGGACGCACCCGCGTCGCCGCCACCACCCCCGCCGGCGCGCCGATCACGTTGTACATGAACGCGTAACTCATGGCCGGAAAGAGATGCTCGCTGCTTCCGTGCGTCAGGGCCGGCAGCGCATACGGCGGGCATCGGGACAGAGCTTGTCGTTCGTTGGCGATCCGGGTGGAGCAATGGTATAATGCCCCTTGACCCATTGCCCGCAGATGCTGTGGGCCGAGCGGGAGGGCCGGGTTTGAGTCGTTCAGGTCAAACCAGTGTCGAAACCCAGAACGCCTACCGTGCCGGGGCCACCAGCCTCGGCCTTTTCCTGCTGGCGCTGATCCCCCGCGCCGTCGGCCTGGGGACCTTCGCCACCGCCGACGAGGCCAAGTGGGTCTACCGCTCGGCGCAGTTTTTGGGCGCGCTGCTGCGCGGCGACCCGGCGGGTACGGTGGTCAACCTGACCCCCGGCGTCATCACCACCTGGCTCGGTTCGTTGGGGCTGACGGCCTACTACGGGCTCCACCGCCCGGAGCTGGCGACGCCCTTCCCCGACTGGCTGGCCTCGCTGCCCCCCTTCCGCGCCGACCTAGGCGTGTTGGTCGCCGTCCGCTGGCCGATGGTCCTGCTCACCTCGTTGGGCGTGGTGGCCTTCTACCACCTCGCCCGCCGACTGACCTCCCGGCGCGCCGCGTTGCTCTTCGCCCTGCTCCTGGCCTTTGATCCCCACTTCATCGCCCTCTCCCGCGTGCTGGGCCACGATGCCCCGGCCGGCATGTTCGTCGGCCTGTCGCTGCTTGCCTACCTCCAATCGCCAATCGCCAATGGCAAATGGCAAATAGCAGGTGACGAATCTCGAATCTCCAATCGCCGGCCCTGGCGGTGGCTGCTCGTTTCCGGTGCGCTGGCCGGCCTGGCCTGGCTGAGCAAGTCGCCGGCCTTTTTCCTGATCCCCTTCGTGGGACTGGTAGCCCTGATCGAAGCCCGGCGGTGGGGCCTCCCCGTGCGCGTCTGGCTGCCCCGGCTGGTGATCTGGGGAGCGGTCGCCTGGCTCGTTTTCGCCCTGGTCTGGCCCGCCGGCTGGCTGGACCCGGTCGGCGCGCCCTACGCCGTGGTGCACAACGCCTTCCTCTCCGCCACGGACCGGGCCGAGGTCGCCGCCGAGGGCTACTGGCAGGTCCCCCAACTGGGGCTGTTGTATTACCCTGTGAACGGCGCGTTCAAACTCTCGATCCTCGCCGCGCTGGGCCTGCTCGCCTGGCTGGGGCTGACCCTGACCCGGCGGCACCGACCGTCGCCCGTCGAAATCTGGCTGCTGGTCTTCGCCCTGCTCTTCACCCTTTTTATGACCCTGGGCGGCAAACGCAGCAGCCGTTATATTTTGCCCGCCTGGCCTGCCCTCTACCTGCTGGCGGCGACCGGCCTCGCACAAATGGCAAATGGCAAATGGCAAATACGCAATACCCTGCTGCTCTTCCTCCTCGTCCTCCCCCCGCTGACCACCTTCCCCTATTACCTCCCCTACTTCAATCCGCTGCTGGGCGGCCCGCTGACCGCACCTCGACTGGTGAAAATCGGTTGGGGGGAGGGGCTGGACCGGGTAGGCCGCTGGCTCGACGCCCGGCCCGACGCCCCGGCCCTGCGCGTCGGCTCCTATTACGCCTCGGCGCTGACCCCCTTCTTTTCGGGCAAAGTCCTGGACGTGACCGCCGGCGGGCTGGATTACGTGGTGCTCTACCGCAAGCAGGTGCAGGGAGGCTATCCTTCGCCCACAATTCTGCGTTATTTCCGGTCGGAGACCCCCCTGCTCACCGTGCGGCTGGCGGGGATTGAATACGCCTGGGTGTATCCCGGTCCGGCGGCGCAACCGGCGCTGGCGAACGACCCGGCCTTCGACATCGGCATCCTGCCCAAGCCGCTGGCCTTCCGACCGGCCCACCCCTACCTGCCCATCGGCCAGTCGGTGGCGGTGGACGTGCTGTGGCTGGCCGGGGACGACCTGCCCACCGTCCCCTCTCGTCTCACCCTGCAACCCGCCGACGACCTCACCCGCCGCCCAGGTGAGCGAAGCCCCCGTATGTTCGCCGAATCCTCGGCCCGGCTGGAACGTCGCGCTGAGGGCCTGATCGTCAGCCGGCACCAACTGGCGATCCCCCCCGACCTGC
The DNA here is from genome assembly GCA_024276515.1 of Chloroflexota bacterium. Taxonomy (GTDB): domain Bacteria; phylum Chloroflexota; class Anaerolineae; order 4572-78; family NAK82; genus JAJRXB01. The sequence goes on along the minus strand of JAJRXB010000020.1, from coordinate 1,972 downwards.
CTCGCGGACGGTATGGCCTGTTGGTGGACGGTCGCCCGCTGGGAGAGGTGGAAGCGCGGCGATTCACCGTGCCCCCCCTCGACGAGCGGCTGGACGCCAACTTCGGTGGACAGGTGCGACTGGTGGGCTACACCTACGACCCGCCCGTCCCCTGGACCGGCCGTCAGGGCAGGCTGCGGCTGGTCTGGCAGGCGGCCCCCCGCGCCTGGGCCGATTACACCGTCTTCCTGCACCTGGTGGATTCGACCGGCGAGCGGGTGTCCGGCGCCGACGCCCAGCCCCCCGTGCCCACCAGTCAATGGGCGCGGGGCGAGGTGGTGGTGGACGAGCGAGTCCTCCCCATCCCCGATCACCTGCCCCCCGGCGACTATCGCCTGGTGGTGGGTCTCTATCGGGCCGACACCGGCGAGCGGCTGCCGCTGTGGGACGCGGCCGGCACGCCAGTGGGCGACAGCCTGACACTGCTGCCCTATTCCGTGACCGTCGTGGAATGAAGGAGGGAGCCTTGCGAAGGTTGCGGAACCTTCGCAAGGTTTGTGAGGCTCGGGCGAAGTCAGGTGACAGTCACTTTCAGCAGTGACTGTCACCTGACTTCGCCCCATGCGAGAGGGCTGCCCCACGAAATCCGAACGCACTCTCAGGAAATAGGTGCATTTCAATTCTATGGCAGGAAGCGTCTTTTATCTGGCCCGGCATCAGGCGATAGCGACTAATGTCGCGCCTGAAGGCCCCAGCCGAGGCGTCGGCCTGCGCCGACGCGCTGGCGTCCACGGGAGGTGGACGCCTGGCCGTCAGGCCTGCAGGAGCGGTTTCAACCGCGTTTGTGCCCTGGCACAAAATCCGCCATAAAACTGAAATGCGCCCTCAGGAAATCATTCGGTTGACGGAGCCCCTCCGTCATGATACAATCTGAGGTGCAACGCGCCTTTGGAATCACAGATGGAGGAGATCCACCGATCTTCTGTGTGAGGTAAATACGATGGACGTGGTGACGGCAGCTCCTCCGCGCCGGCGAATTGAATATCCCGAATCGGATGGGAAGCCCATAGCCGAAACCGACCGACACCGTCAGGAGATGACCGACGCCATCGAAGCCCTGGCCGACTTCTTCCGAGACGACCCGAATGTGTACGTGGCCGGCAATCTGTTGCTCTACTACGAGGAAGGGAACCCGTCGGCCTCGGTGGCCCCCGACGTGTTCGTGGTGAAGGGAATCCCCAAGAGAGAGCGGCGCACCTACAAACTGTGGGAGGAAGGTCGTCCGCCGGACGTGGTGATCGAGGTCACCTCGCGCAGCACGCGCCTGGAAGACCTGGGCAACAAACGGGCATTGTACGCGATGCTGGGCGTGCGCGAGTATTTCCTTTTCGACCCCCTGGCCGAATACCTGGAGCCGCCGTTGCAGGGATTCCGGTTGAGCGACGGCGACTACGAACGCCTGGAACCGGCCCCCGACGGCTCCCTCTTCAGCCAGGTGCTGGGGTTGACCCTGACCATTGAGGACGGTCGGCTGCGGTTCGTGGACCCGGCCACCGGGGAGCGTCTGCTGAGGCCGGCCGAGGCCCAGGAGCGAGCCCGCGCCGAGGCCGCCGCCCGCCGCGCTGCCGAACAACGCGCCGCCGAGGTCGAGGCCGAGTTGGCCCGATTGCGGGCAGAACTGGCCCGGCTGCGAGGCGAAACTCCACCCGGTGAGTGATTCTCTGGAAAGAAGTGCCATGTCTGAGCCGGAGCGCCAGCCGAACGAGTTGTCCAAGTTGAAAGCCCTGGCCGCCCGTTTTGGCTTGGACGCCATTTACCTTTTTGGCAGCCGGGCGGCGGAGGTGGCCGCCTTCGTCCGTGGTGAGGGAGCGCTGGATCCGGCTCGTCGCTCGGACGTAGACGTGGGGGTGATGCCCGCGGCCGGGCGTCGGCTGACGGTGCGCGACAAGGTGCGCCTGGTCATCGCCCTGGAAGACCTGTGGGACGTGGAACG
>JAJRXB010000399.1 GCA_024276515.1 Chloroflexota bacterium | reverse complement strand
TAGCCCAAGCACGTTGAAACGTGCTGTCTTTGCCCAGAATCGGGGGAGGAGCAGTCGGCTTGAGCCGACTTTAGCTATTAGGCTGCGGATTTATTCGCAGCAAAAAGTGGCCGGAACGACATGTGGGTAATGCATAGACGAAGGGGAGGGGGTAAACGCCTGCAAAAACAGATCGTTCGTGCACCCCTGCCCTGCATCGTGCTTGCTCCTGACCATGTTCCGTGCCACAATGCCAGAGCAATGACACCGCTATGGAGATCTCCCGGAAAATGTCGTTCGCGTCACCCCCGTTTGGCAAACTTTCCGAGAGAACTCTATGATACGAGGAGGTATCCCCTGATGGAACACAAACCCACAGCCCCCCTTCGGCAAAAAGTAACCATCCTGGACCTTACCGTCGGGCGGTGGCACGCGGGGCCCAACACCCCCTGCTGGTGGGCGATATGCCCTTCATGTCGTATCAGGCCGACGTCAAAGAGGCAGTACACAACGCAGGTCGCTTTCTCAAAGAGGGAAATATGGACGTGGTGAAGCTGGAAGGCGGGGCCAACATGGCTCCCGTGGCCAAAGCCATCGTGGACGCCGGCATCCCGGTGATGGGACACGTCGGCCTCACCCCGCAAACCGTTTCCAAGCTAGGGGGATTCAAAGGGCAGGGCAAAGACGCCGCCGCCCAGCAGGTGATCGACGACGCGCTGGCTATGATGGCTGCGGCCGTGAGTGAGGCAGTGGACGTGGCGCAGGCCAAAGGCATCACCCTGCCCTACGATAACCCGCAGGCGCGAGTGGAAGAGGTCGCCACCGCCACCGGCTCCAATCGCTCTTCGATGCTTTCGGACGTGTCGCGGGGTGCGCCGACCGAGATAGACGTGATCAACGGCGCCATCGTGCGGGAAGGTGCGAAGCTGGGCATCCCCTCCCCCGTCAACCAGACGTTGGTATGGCTCGTCAAGGCCATTGAGGCTACCTGCAGCGAAAGGTAACGGCTCAGAGCGTGTTTCAAAAAGCGTCGCCTGGGACTGAAAGCCCCAGGCTAACAGAGGAAGGACGCTGAAAGCGCCCTGAATCTCCGTCTTGGAGAGGCACAATAGCCTGCTTTTAGCAGGCTTGAGCTCTTAGCCTGGAGCTTTAGCTCGAGGCGACTGGCGGCTTGTATGCCGAAATAATTTCGTAATCATCATCAGTCGTTCCCAGCGACTGAAGTCGCCACTACCTCCTACATTTAGCCACACCTATTTCAGAACCCCGTTTTCTTGGAGAAAACGGGGTTCTTTTACGCCCTTACGGTGCTAACCCTTCCTGCGCCACCAGCAACAATCCCACCATCATCGCCCCGTCTATCACCTCGCCGTGTGTCACCAGAGAGAGTGCCTCGGCAAAAGGCATCTTCACCACTGCCACGTCTTCGTACCGGTCCAGCTTTTGCATCCCCGGCGTCAGTTCCTGAGCCAGGAAAAGGTGAGTGCCAACCTGCATCGCGCCTGGAAACTGGTTGAAATAGGCAAGTTTCCGCCACCGGGCAGCGTGATAGCCGGTCTCCTCTGCCAACTCACGAGCGGCGGCCTGCTGAGGCGACTCGCCCTCCTTCGGGCGACCGGCCGGCAGATCGTAGATGACACGACCGACCGGATGGCGATACTGGCGGGTGAGAATCACGCAGCCATCGTCGGTGAGGGCAACGGTAGCCACCGCGCTGGACGGGCTTTCCAGGTAAAAATAACGAAAGCGACGACCATCGTCCGGGTGCTCCAGCAAATCCTCACGGATACGGATGAAGCGGTGATCGATGATCACTTTTGATTCGACGACTTTCCACGCTTTGGGCTCTCTCATAGGGCTACCATCCCTTTCAAAAGGGCAGACCCGCGTGTCTGCCCCTACGAAAATGTGGACGCTCATGTTGGCATAGTGTGCGCTAATGCCCGGCAGTAAGGGCGAGGCATTCCAGAGGAGCTCGGGCAAATGGCTGCGGTCAATCACGGGGATTGGTCTCCCGGGACACAACGTCGGGAATGCCTCGCCCCTACCCACCACTGTATTCCAATATTGAGCGAATGTGAAATGTAGGGGCGAACCCACGTGTTCGCCCTGAGCCAAATACTAAATAGGGGTCTACCCGGCCCCGGACGAGCGGGCTACTTTCAGGGCCTGGGTCAGGTCTACCTGCCCGGCATACAGGGCCTTGCCGATGATGACACCCTCCACACCAACCGCCTCGACCGCCTTCACCCGGCGCACGTCTTCCAGCGAAGCGACCCCGCCCGAGGCGATGACCGCCAATCCACTTTCGGCGGCCAGCGCGGCGCAGGCCGGCGCGTTTACGCCGGTCAGGGTGCCATCACGAGCAATGTCGGTGTAGATGATGCGCTGCACCCCCAACGTTTTCATTTGCAGGGCCAGAGCGATGGCGGTCACGCCGGTGAGGTGCTGCCAGCCGTGAGTGGCGACCTGGCCGCCGCGAGCATCAATGGCCAGCGCGATGCGTTCGTCCCCGAAGCGCGTCAATGCCTCTTGCACCAGACTGGGCTCGGTGATGGCCGCCGTGCCGATGACCACCCGTGCCACGCCCAGCGACAGCGCCGCCTCGACGTCGGCGATGGTTCGCAACCCCCCGCCGAATTGAACCGGCACGTCCACACTGCTCAGAATGTCACGCAGCGCCTCAAGGTTTTGCCCCGCGCGGACCTCGTCGCCAAAAGCCCCGTCCAGGTTGACCACGTGGAGCCATTCGGCGCCCAGGCTGGTCCAGCGCCGGGCGGTGCCGACCGGGTCGTCGCTGACGACGGTCTCGGCGTGGGGGTCGCCCTGCACCAATCGCACACAACGACCACGGCGCAAGTCAATGGCCGGATAGACGATCACTCTCTAATCTCCCAATCTCAAATTTCTCGACCTGCGTCACAAAGTTTTGCAGGATTCTCAGCCCTATCTGCTGACTCTTTTCCGGGTGAAACTGAATGGCCCACACGTTGTCGCGAGCGACGACCGACGGGAAGGGAGCGCCGTAGTCGGTGGTGGCGACGACGATGGACTCATCGTCGGTGATGGCGTGGTAGGAGTGGGCGAAATAGGCGAACGCGCCGTCGGGGATGCCGGCCAGCAGCGGATGCGACCGCCGTTGCTCGATCTGGTTCCAACCCATGTGCGGCACGGTCAAACCGGCGGGGAAGCGGACGACCCGTCCCGGCAACACGCCCAGCCCACGGTGCGTCCCCATCTCCTCACCCTCCTCAAACAGAAGTTGCAACCCCACGCAGATGCCAAAGAAGGGAATGCCTCGCCCAATGGCGTCGAACACCGCTGCATCCAGGCCACGCGAACGCAGACCCTCCATCCCATCACCAAAAGCACCCACGCCGGGCAACACCACCGCGTCCGCCCCGGCGACCACAGCCGGGTCGTCGGTGATGGTTGGGGCCGCCCCCACGTGTTCAAACGCTTTTTGCACGCTGCGCAAATTGCCGATGCCGGCGTCGATGATTACAATCTGTCTCATAGAATCCACCCGTCCCTGGCGCGGTCGGAGACCGGCCAGAGCCACTTAATATGCTGGGGCCGGTCTCCTGACCGTGCCATCGCTGGGGCCGGTCGCCCCATCGCTGGGGCCGGTCTCCCGACCGTGCCCTCCCGACCGTGCCCTCTATGGGCCACCCGTCCCTGGCGCGGTCGGAGACCGGCC
>JAJRXB010000398.1 GCA_024276515.1 Chloroflexota bacterium | reverse complement strand
GACAAATCGAACAAATGGTCTAATATTTGCCCTCAGCCACCGTCTGTGATAGACTACCGGCATCTTATCCAATCGCTCATATTGGAATACAGTGCTCGGTAGGGGCAACCCTCGCGGTTGCCCAGCCCCGGCCAGGCGCACCTGCCCCGTGCCGGGATGGTATGCTGCCCCGGGCAGGCGCAAGGCCTGCCCCTACAATACGCAATGCGCCGGACGCGATACGATGAAATGCAAATTTCTCCACCTGTCGGACGTTCACCTGGGCTATCAGCAATACAATCACAAGGAACGCTTCAACGATTTTGGTCGCGCCTTTTTGCACATCGTAGACGAGGCCGTCGCCGAACAGGTGGACTTCGTGATTCTGGGCGGCGACCTTTTCCAAAAGCGGGCGGTTGACCCGCCGACGCTCCTCCAGGCCATCGGGGGACTGAGTCGGCTGAAGGAGGCCGGCATCCCGGTCGTCGCGGTGGAGGGCAATCACGAACGCGCTCACTACCGGGACGTCTTCTCCTGGATGGACTTCTTGGCCGACCGGGGCTACCTGTCGCTGCTGAATCCGACCTCGTTCAAAGAAGGGGTTCCGGTGCTGACGCCGTGGGACGGCACCGAGGGGGCCTATCTCGACCTGGTTGGGGGCAGCGTTCGCATTTATGGCCTCAAATATTACGGGGCGTCTACTGCTCGCGTGGTCGAGGGTCTGATTGGGGCGTTGGCCGGGACGGACGGCGGCAGCGCTGAGTACGTCATCCTGGTGATGCACGCCGGGCTGGAGGGCGTGTTGCCCCACTACTCGGCCACGTTGACGCACAGTCAAATCGCTCCCCTGCGCGATTACGTGGATTACCTGGCGTTGGGACACATTCACAAACCCTTCGAGCGGGAGGGATGGATCTTCAACCCTGGCTCCCCGGAGACCTGCGGCATGGACGAGGCTGCCTGGTCCGACCGCGGCTACTACCTGGTAGAGGTGGACACCGAACAAACGCCCAAACACACGGCACGCCTGGTCCGCAACCCGCGCCGGCCCTTTCTCCGCCTGTCGCTGAACGTGGACGTGTGCGACAGCCCCGATGCCCTGTACGCCGCCGTCGAGAAGTGTGTCACGAAGGAGGCCGCCCACTCGCCGAAGAAAACTTCCCCGGTCGTAGAGTTGGCGTTGGAGGGCGTGCTCCCCTTTCACCATCACGAACTGGACGCGACCCGCTTGCAGGCCATTGTCCAGGATGCCTTCGACCCGCTGCTGGTCCGCATCGCCAACCGCACCGTGCCCACCGAGTACGAGATCAGCGGCGACGAATCCAAATCGCGCGCCGAACTGGAGCGCGAGGTGATGAAAGACCTGGTGGAGCGCGACGCCCGCTACCGCCCGGCCGCCGCCGACTGGGCCGATCTCATCCTCAACGTAAAACGTATGGTGCTGGAAGGGACCTCGCCGGAGGGGCTTGTGGAGTATCTTGAATCAGCGAGTCAGCGAGTCAGCGAGTCAGCGAGTCAGCGAGTCAGCGAATCGGCGAATCGGCGAATCGGCGAATCGGCGAGTTAGCGAGTCGGCGAATGGATGACTCGCTGATCCAATGGAGCGGTGGGCAAGTGGGGGAGATTACAACCTACGAAGCGTGGGAACAGTCAGTCCACGAGCGTGTCAAAGCTGAGCCTACCTGGGCTTTCCTGGGATATCGCAAGGCACTGTTCCTGTATGATTTGGCCTGGGAGGACTGCGAGAAACTGGTGAGAGATAGAAGGGGGCAAGCGATAGCTCAACAGCTTATCCGTAGCGTAGGCTCTATCAGCGCTAACATTGAAGAAGGGCATGGGCGGGGATATGGCAAGCAGCGGGATTGGTTTTTTGGTGTCTCACTGGGCTCTGCCAGAGAGAGCAAGGGCTGGTACTGGAAATGTCATCATCTACTTTCCGCCGCTGTGCTTGAACATCGCCTGGCGCTGCTTGATGAGGTAATCGCTCTGATCGTGACCGAGCTTTCCCTCCAGAGGAACCGCCGTCGCTGACTCCTGATTCGCTGGCTCCCTGACTCGTTGATTCGCTGACTCATTGATTCGCCGATTCGCACGATTTGAGGCGCAGCTTATGCTCATCACCCGCATCGAACTGCAAAACACCAAAAGCTATCTCGACGACGCCGTCACCTTCGCCGAGGGGACCAACGCCATCTGCGGCGAAAACGGCGCCGGCAAAAGCACCCTGCTGGAGGCCATCGGCTTCACCCTCTTCGACTATCTGCCCTACACCCAGGCCGATTTCGTCCGCGAGGGGGAGAAGACGGCGACCATCGCCGTCAGCTTTGTGTCGAACCGGGATGGACGCGAATATCAGGTAGTGCGTCGCTGCGGCGGGAGCTCCGATTACTACGTCTACGACCCGGAGATTGGGGCCAGGGTCGTCGGGGGCAAAACCGACGTGCTCGACTGGCTGAAAGAACACCTGGGCGTGGAGCCCTCCACCGACCTGACCGCTCTCTTCCGCGACGCCGTCGGCGTGCCCCAGGGCCTGCTGACGGCGGCTTTTTTGCAAATTCCGTCGCAGCGCAAGCCGATCTTCGACCGGCTGTTGCAGGTGGACGAGTATGAGCAGATATGGAAAACCCTGCGCGAGACCCTCCGTCACCTGGAGGACAAAATAGCCGAGAGCGAAAAAACCATCGCCAGGCTGGAGACTCAGGTCGAGCGGCTGCCGGATCTGCGCCAGCGGGCCGAAACTCTGCGCGCCGACGTGGTCCAAATCGAGACCCGGCTGGTTGACCTCCAGGCTCACCTGCATGAGGCCACGGCCCACCGGGAATCACTGGAGGCGACGAAAAAAGAGCTGGACGACCTGACACAGAAGGTCGAGACGCTGACCGCCCGCCTGGAAGGAATCGGTGAGCAACTGGCAGCAGCCGAAAAAGCACTGGCCCAGGCAGAAGCGGCCCAGGCGACCGTCGAGGCCAGCCGGCCGGGCTACGAAGCCTACGAAGCGGCCCAGGTCGCCCTGGCGACCCTGGAGGAAGATCGCCGCCGGCGCGACGAATTGCAAAAGGAGTTGGCGTCCAACGAAAAATCGTTGGCGCTGGCCCAGGAACGGGTGAAGGACCTGGAAGCCGACCTGCAGGAGATCGAACAGGCCCAGGAGCAGATGGAGTCGCTTCGGCCCCATGTAAAGCGTCAGGCTGAGCTGGAGGCGGCCCTGGAGCGGGCGCGGGAACAGGTCCGCGCGCTGGAGACCGCCCAGGCCCAGGCCGCCGAGCGTCAGAAGCGGCTGGACGACTTGCAAGCCCGGCTGGCCGCCGTCGAGGCCGGCCTGGCCGAGGCAGACCGGGTTGAGGCGGAATTGCGCCAGGCCCAGACGCAACTCAAAGCGACCCAGGAAACGTTGACCGCCCTCACCTCCGAGCGGGCGGCGTTGGGGGCCGAGATGGAACGTTTGAGGGAGCAGACTCGTGCGCTGGAGACGGCGGCGGAGTACCCGGAGGGTGAGGCCGTCGTCTGCCCCGTTTGCGAGCAACCGTTGACCCCGGAGCACCGGGCCGACCTGCTGGCGCGCAACCGGGCGCAACTCGACGAACTGCGGGCGCGAGACGAAACACTGGCGGCGGAGATCGCCGCCGCAGACGAGAGAGGTTCTGCGCTGGAAGGGCAAATCCAGACCCTCAACGCCCAACTGCGCGATCTGCCCCGCCCGGCCG
>JAJRXB010000019.1 GCA_024276515.1 Chloroflexota bacterium | reverse complement strand
GCGAGAACTGGAGGCCGCCCGCGACCAACGCATCGCCGAACTGGAAACTCGCGAGCGGATAACCCATTCTATCCTGAGCACCCCCGACCTGGACGAGCGGCTGGAGGTGATTTTGCGCGCCACGATGTCCCTTTTATCGAGCGCAGCCGGCGGCATCTACGTTTCGGACGGCGAGCGGCTGTTGCTCCACGTCAGCCACGGGCTGTCGAGCGATTTCCTCCGGGATGCCAGCGACCTGCCGCTGACCGAAACAGAGTGGGCACACCAACCGACGGGCGTGCACCGGACGACCAACCTGTCGTCGGTTGAAACGGACCGGCTGTATCGCCTGGCCGCCCGCGAGGGCTATCCCCTGTGGGCGTCGGTCCCCCTCAAGGCCGAGGGTCGGCTGACCGGCCTGGTCGTTCTGGCCCACACCGAGTCAGAGGCATTCGATGACGAGTCGCTGCTCGTTCTCACCGCCCTGGCCGACCAGATGGCCCTTGCCATCGAAAACTCCCGACTCTACGCCGAGGCTCAGCATCGGCTGGCTCGCCTGACCACCCTGCGTGAAATCGACCGGGCCATCGCCGCTCAACTCAGTCTGGGTGACATCATCACCGTCGTGTTGGAGCGCGTTCATCCTCACGTGGACCTGGAGGCCGTGGGGGTCAGTTTGCTGGACTCGGAATGTCAGAGCATCATGCTGACCCAGATTCGACTGCCCGACGGCTCGGAAATCACCGACGAGGCGTTTCTGTTGAGCGAGAATCTGTTGGCCGAACTGGTGATACGCCAGCAGCCGGTGATCATTTACGACGTGAGCCACGATCCCCGGGTGCAAAATCACCGGGCCCTCATCCGACGCTACCGCCTGGCGACCTACGCGGGGATGCCCCTGGTGGTGCAGAACCAGACCATCGGTATCCTGCACCTGCTGACCACCGAGCCGCGTCACTTTAGCGACGAGCAACTCGGTTTCTTCGCCACGATGGCCGGACAGACGGCCATCGCCATCCAAAACGCCCGTCTGTACGAGGCCGCCAACAAACGTGCCGAGGCTATGTCGTTGCTGGCCGATACACTGTTGACCCTGGCCGACGGCGAACCCCAGACTCAGGTCGCCGGCTCACTGCTGACGCTGGTTACTCAGATCACCGGGGCCGAACAGGCCAGCTACTTCGCTTACGACGAGCAGCGCAAGGCATTCACGCTGGAAGCCCTGGTCGGCCATCCCCCTGACGCTTTGGATCGGCTGCGCCGGGAATTCATCTTCTCGTTGGGTCAGGAGCATGGGCTGGTGGGGCTGGTAGGCTATACCCATCAGCCACTTTATCTGCCCAATTGCCAGGCCGACCCGCGCTGGGTCCCGGCAGATATGACCGCTCGCTCGGCCTACATTGTGCCGGTGGTGCACGGCGAACGGCTGTACGGCGTCTTCAACCTGATGTCGGACGAGCGAGACGGCTTCCCCGGCGAGCAGCGAGCCATCGCCGATACCTTCGCTGCCTACGCGGGCGCTGCTCTGGACAATGCCCGCCTGTCCGAAGAGGCCCGTCGCCGCCAGGCGCAACTGGTGCAGGCCCAAAAGATGGAAGCCCTGGGCCGGCTGGTGGGCGGCGTCGCCCACGATTTCAACAACCTGCTGACGGCCATCGGCGGTTACACCCAATTGCTGCTGCAAGATACGCCGCTGGAGGACCCTCGCTACCACGATTTGGCCCAAATCGGCAAGACCACCGACCGGGCCATCATTCTGGTCCGTCAACTGCTGGCCTTCAGCCGCCAGGAGACGGCCAACCCGGTGGTGCTCGATCTGAACACCGTCATCACCGACCTGCTCAAACTTCTGGCCCGGGTCATCGGCGAGGATATAGATCTGGTCACTCGCCTGGCCCCGGACCTGGCCCGCGTCTATGCCGACCCTGGTCAGATGGAGCAAATCCTGATGAACCTGGCGGTCAACGCCCGCGACGCGATGCCGGAGGGGGGTCGCCTGACCATTGAAACGGCCAATGTGATCCTGGACGAGCACTATGCCGATGCCAACATCGAGATGGAGCCGGGCGATTACGTGTTGCTCACCGTCTCCGACACCGGCGTCGGGATGGACAAGGAAGTGCTGAGCCACATCTTCGAACCCTTCTTCACCACCAAACCAAATGGGAGGGGGACGGGCCTGGGGTTGGCGACGGTATATGGCATCGTCCGGCAGCACGGCGGTCACATTCACGTGTACAGCGAACCGGAGCAAAATACCATCTTTCGTATCTACCTGCCGGTCTGTCATCCTCCCAGAGAAACGCGACCGGAAACGGCCAGGCCACGAGTCCGGGAGGCAGTCCTGTTGACGGGCAGCGAGACGTTGCTGTTGGCGGAAGACGAAACGCCGGTGCGCGAGTTGGTGCAGGTGGCGCTGGAGGGGTATGGCTACACTGTGTTGGCCGCCGCTAACGCCCAGGAGGCCATCGAGTTGTTTCAGGCTCACCAGGACGAGATAGCGATGCTCATCAGCGACGTGGTGATGCCAGACGCCACCGGCCCCGCCCTCTATCAATCGTTAGCTGCGAACGTGCCTCACCTGAAGGTCCTCTTCCTGTCGGGCTATACCGGCAACATCGTGCGCGAACGCGGTGTGCTGCAAAACGCGCCTTTTTTGCAAAAGCCTTTTAGCCTCACCGACCTGGCCCGTACCGTGCGTCAGGTGTTGGACGCATAATGTGATGGTCGTCCCGGAATAGGGATTCCGGGACTCTTTTCTGTCGGAGTGCCGGAATCCCATAGAGCGCCGGAATCCCTATTCCGGCGCTGCCCGTTGCATCTCGATTATCGCTTCCCGCTCTGGCCCCACCGATACCCAGCGGATGGGTGCGCCGGTCAGTTCTTCGATGCGGCGCAGGTAGCGTTGCGCTGTCCCTGGCAGGTCGTCCCAGCGGCGGGCAGTCGTGGTCGGACGGTCCCAGCCGGGCCACGTCTCGTAGACCGGCTCGACGGCTTCCAGGGTTGCCGGGTCGGGCATGCGGTCGGTGACCTGGCCCGAGGGGAGCCGGTAGCCGGTGCAGATTTTCAATTCGGGCATGCCGTCCAGCACGTCCAGTTTGGTGACGACCAGGCCGGTGAAGCCGTTGAGCCAGTTGGCGTAGTCGAGGGCGACGGCGTCGAGCCAGCCGCAGCGACGGGGGCGACCGGTGGTAGCGCCGTATTCGCGGCCCACCTGTCGCAGACGGTCGCCGGTGGCGTCGGTCAGCTCGGTGGGGAGCGGGCCCGCGCCGACGGCGGTGACGTAGGCTTTGACCACGCCGATGACGTCGGTGACGGCCTGGATTGGCAGCCCGGCGCCGACCGGCCCAAAGGAGGCCAGCGGGTTGGAGGAGGTGACGTAGGGGTAAGCGCCCCAGTCCAGGTCGCGCATCACGCCCAGTTGACCTTCCAGCAGCAGGGTTTGATCGGCTCCCACGGCGGCGCGCACCAGCGGCAGCGTGTCGGCAACGTGGGGGCGCAGGTGTTCGGCCCAGTGGAGGCACTGGGCGGTGAGGGTGTCCAGGTCCACCGGTTCGCCGCCGAAGTGGGTGATGGTTTGGTTCTTGCGGGGGAGGAGGGCGGCCAGCCTCTCACGCAGCCAATCGGGGCGCAGCAGGTCGCCGACGCGCAGGCCCCAACGCGCGGCCTTGTCGGCGTAGACGGGGCCGATGCCGCGTTTTGTGGTGCCGATGGCCTTCTCGCCTCGGGCTCTCTCCTCCAGCCCGTCGAGCTGGCGGTGGTAGGGTAAGATGAGGTGTGCCCGGCTTGAAACGAAGAGATTGTCCAGCGACACGCCGGCTGCGCGCAGGTCGTCCATCTCGGCGACGAGCGTCTCCGGGTTGACCACGCAGCCGGTCCCGACGACGCACCGGGTATCTGGGTTGAAGATGCCCGACGGCACCAGGTGCAGCTTGAATTCGCCGAACCGGTTGACGACGGTGTGCCCGGCGTTGTCACCCCCCTGGAAACGGATGACCATATCCGCCGGTCTGCCGGCTTCTCCTGAGGCCAGGTAGTCTACCACCCGGCCTTTGCCTTCATCGCCCCACTGGGCGCCGACGATGGCGATTACGGACATGGTAATGCCTCCTTGCGCTGACGCGGACTCCGCGGATTGCACGGATTGGGCTGACACGGACTCCGCGGATTGCACGGATTGGGCTGACACAGACTCCGCGGATTGCACGGATTGGGCTGACACAGACTCCACGGATTGGGCTGACGCGGACTCCGCGGATTGCACGGATTGGGCTGACACGGACTCCGCGGATTGCACGGATTGGGCTGACACGGACTCCACGGATTGCACGGATTGCACGGATTGGGCTGACACGGACTCCGCGGATTGCACGGATTGGGCTGACGCGGACTCCGCGGATTGCACGGATTGGGCT
>JAJRXB010000397.1 GCA_024276515.1 Chloroflexota bacterium | reverse complement strand
TGCCCCACGGGTCTCCTTTGTTGATGAGCGGATTGGTGAAAAGCGCCTGCTGTGCCCGTTCGGTCGCCAGGTCGGGGGCGGTGAGGTAGAAGTAGAGCAGGGGCAAGAAGAGGAGGAATGCCACCCCCGCGCAGAGGACGATATTCCAGAAGTGCCGCTTGAGGAGGGGGGGGTGGGGGGTGGAGATTGGAGATTGGGGATGGGGTTGGATGGTCACGAGCAACCATTGGAGCAGGAAGAAGACGAGATAGACGAAGGGGGCGAAGCTGCCGGAAAGGTAGATGTACATCAGCGAGGCCAGAAAGAGGCCGCTGATCACGAAATGGGCCCGGCGGCCGGTGTTCAGGCCACGCCACAAGAAGTAGTTGGCCGGGACCTGCAAAAAGGGCACGCCGACGGCGGCAAAGGCGATGCGGCTGCTCTGCGTGTGCCACAGCGAGGTAGCCAGGCCCAGCGTCGCCAGGGCGGCCAGGGTCCGGGCGCGGTTGAGCCCGAGGCCGGTGCGGAACATCTCGCGGGTGGCAAAGTAGGTCGCTACCACCCCCACCACGCCGGCGAAGGCGGCCGTCCCCCGGATGGTGGCCACACCGGGCCCGAAGAGGGCAAAGCCAATGGCCGCGATGTAAAAGCCCAGGGAGCCGCCGCCCCCCTGTCCCGAATAGTACAATCGTGGCCCGCTGCGCAGCGTCTCCAGTGCGCCCACCGCGCCGACGGCTTCGTCGGAATTGAGGCCGGGGGGAACCTGTTCGATTTGATAATAGCGCAAGAAAACGGCGATGGCCGTGAGGGCCACCACCAGCGATATTTCCAGCCAGAGGATGCGTCGGCTGTTCGATGAATGGGCTTGAGAAGTTGTGTGGGATTTGATGGCAGTCATTGGGAAAATAAGCCGCTCAGTACAGTTGGGCGTACATTCGCTACCAGTTAGGTCGGATACATACCCCGCGCTGGAATAGGGATTCCAGCGCTACCCCGGAATCCCCATTCCAGGGCGGGGGGCTCAGCCCGTTCCTGAGACCAACTTTAGCCGCTCTCGGATGAATACCTGGACCTGTTTGGCCTGGGTCAAGGCTCGGCGAGCTGTCGCTATGTCGCTCCATTCACCAGGGTAGCGGAAGATGACGGCAAACTCAGTCAGTCCCTCCACGGTAGGCCGCAACTGCTCGAAGCTTGGATCCTTGACGGCACATATGTCTAGCAACGCTTCCACGTCGTGGATACGAGGTGGGACCTGACCGACGGCTATCAAGAAAGCTTTCAGGTATTTCTCAACCGCCTGCTGACACAAGAATCCCATCTGATCTGGCAATGGCTGCTCCCCATCGGCCAACCGATGAGCCGCCGTCAAATCATCCTCTGCTTTGCGCACCCAATCCAGCACCTCGGGTGTGACGTTCATAGAGTATTCTTCCCTCCTCCAGAATCTGACGCAGGAAGAAGTTTCCTTGCTGCAACTGGGCAGCTATTTCCTCAGGTGTCTTGACCAATACATCCATTGCCACAAAACGTGGCCGGCAGACTCGCTTCACGGCCACAGCCCGTTGGATGGATGAGCCTTGCGCTTCCGCGATTACCAGCAAATCCACGTCACTATCGGTGCGAGGCGTTCCGGCAGCGTGGGAGCCAAAGAGGATCACCTTTTCGGGATCAAACACCTCGACGATACGTTGTGTGATCTCTTTCAGAAGGGCCTCCGTAATCGGTGGTGGGTATTCGCCCACAGATGCACCTCTCCTCATTGGCTATACCCCATTTTGTTGGTTACTCTGTTGAGTTTCTACCCATTCTCGAGGTGTCATCGTCTGAGCGACGGACGAACCCCGGTTCAGCATTTCCAGGTCCCAGGTTATCAGCGATGCTCCGAATTCCTCAGCCACGGCGATGTACACCGCATCGGCTCCTCTCAAATGGTGAGCAGCGGCAATCTGGGCAGCCCTGTGTGCCAGTTGAGGGGAAAGTGGCACCAGATGCAAGCCGGGATAGGCCTCAATTAGACCAACCAACTCTTCGGCCAGAGTCTCGTCGCCGGTTGGCCTGGCAATCGCCGCAGCACACTCAGGCAAAATCAGGGTGGGGCAGAGCGCGCTCACGGCCTCCACTCGCGCCTGGTGCAGAAACCTGCGGCTGACAGTGTGGTAGTCTTCCTCCGGTCGCACGGCTGCTACAAAGACGCTGGCATCTATGGTGCAGTTCATCGGCGCATCTCCACCAGGGTTTCTACGGCGCTCTTGTCGCTTGTCCATGCCTGGCTGACTTTTTGAGCCAGCGCGTCCCACCGGGCTTCCCAATCGGTGGCTGACTCGACCTCGACGGGCCGAGGCTTGAGCGAAACCATAACGGCCAGCGGCGTACCTTCAGAACTGACCAGGGTGATTGTCTCTCCCAACTGGAGCCGCTCCAGCAGATGCTTGAGTTCACGTTCTGCCGTTTCGATCGGCACAGTTGTAGGCGTGATACTACGGGACATTACCTTGTCTCCTCGTCTCAAATCTTGCTCAGCCCCCGCAACACACGCTCGGGCGTCAGCGGGAAATCGTCGAACCAGACGCCGGTGGCGTCGTGGACGGCGGCGATCAGGGCCGGCGTCAGCGGCAGGAAGGGCATTTCGCCCACGCCGCGTACGCCGTAAGGTCCGCGCGGATCGGGGTGCTCCACGATGATCGAATCCACCCGGTCGGGGATGTCGAGCACGCCGGGGATGAGGTAGGTGCTGAGATGGGGCGTCAGCACGTAGCCGTCCTTCACCTGAAAGTTCTCCAGTACGGCATAGCCCTGAGCCTGCACCACCGAGCCCTCGATCTGCCCCACCACCTGCCGGGGGTTGATCGCCTTGCCCACGTCGTCGGCGGAGACGACGCGGGTGACGTGGATGGTCCCGGTCTCGGTGTCCACCTCCACCTCCACCGACTGGGCCACGTAGCCGTAGGCGAAGTTGGGGGTGCTGGGTTCGCCGTCCACCTCGGCGAAGGGGGTGGTTTTGGGGGCCAGGTAGGTATATTCGGCCACGGCGGGGCGCTCTTCGTCTTGCCAGCGGGCCAGGGCGCGTTCGGCCGCTCCCTTCACCGCGTTGCCGGCCAAAAAGGTGAGCCGCGACGCCGACGCGCTGCCCGAACTCTGGGTGACGGCGGTGTCGGACACGACCAATTTGATTTTGTCGGTGGGCAGGGTCAGCGTCTCGGCGGCGATTTGCAGCATAGCGGTGTGATGACCCTGACCCACGTCGGCGCCGGCGATGTAGAGGGTAGCCTGCTGGATCTCGGCATCCCCCTCCAGAGCCACTTTGGCCCAGCTATTCTCCTGGTAGCCAAAGCTGAAGCCCACATTTTTGAAGCCGGCGGCGAAACCCCTGCCTCTAAAGCGGGGGGGCGGGGGGGCAGGGGAGCAGGGGTGAGGTGAATTCTTCTCTGCTCCTCCCGCCATTTCCCATCCGCCGGCGCGGGCTGCCTCCTCTACCACCTGCTTCAGACTGACACCGCCGGGGAGCGGCGTGCCGACCGACAGGGTCTTCTCATCGTCCAGGACGTTTTTCAGGCGAATCTCCACCGGGCTCATGCCCAATGCCTCGGCCAGCTTGTTCATTTGCATCTCGGCGGCAAAGTGTCCCTGCGGCGCGCCAAAGCCTCGAAAGGCTCCGCCCGGCAGGTTGTTGGTGTAAACGGCGTAAGCGTTGACCCGCACGTTGGGGAACTCATACGGCCCGGTGCAGGTGATGGTGGTGTTGCCCAGCACCTTGTTGCTGGTGTACATGTAGGCGCCGGCGTCGCTGACGACCTCTACTTCGGCGGCGATCAGCACCCCGTCGCGGGTGGCACCCCATTTGGACTTGATGGTCATAGGGTGTCGCTTGCAATGGCCGATGATGGACTCTTCGCGGCTCCAGATGATTTTCACCGGCCGGCGGACGCCTCGTTCGGCCAGGCGCATCACGGCCAGGGCCAGCACAATTTGCACGCTCATATCTTCGCGTCCGCCAAAGGCCCCGCCGATAGCGTCGTAAATCACGCGGATACGCTCCGGCGGCAGGTTCAGCGCGTGGGCGATTTGCTGCTGATCCTCCCACGTCCACTGCCCGGCGACGTGCACTGTGATGCGATTTTCCTCGTCGAGGTAGGCAGTACCCGCCTCCGGCTGGAGATAAGCGTGCTCCTGAAAGGGCGTGCGGTATTCCCCCTCGATGATCACGTCGCACTGGCCCCAGATGGAGTCCACGTCGCCTTTGACCACCCGGTGGTGCGCGGCGACGTTGTCGGGCGCGTGGGGGTGCAACTGATAGGCGTCCGGGGCCATCGCCTGCCGGGGATCGGCCAGCACCGGCAAATCTTCGTATTCCACGCGGATCAGGTCGCGGGCCTGGGCCGCGATTTTCTCCGATTCGGCGATGACCAGGGCCACCTGGTCGCCGACGAAGCGCACCACGTCGGCCCCTTCTTTGCCCGAACCGGGCCCGCAGAGCACCGGCTGGTCGGGGATTTGCAGGCCGTATTCATTGACCGGCACGTCTTTGGCGGTGAGCACGGCCACCACGCCGGGCAGCGCTTCCGCCTGGCCGGTGTCGATTCTCAGGACGCGGGCGTGGGGTCGCCTGGCGAAGAGAATTTTCATCCACAGCTCGTCGTCGTAGTTCCGGTCGCCCGGGTAAAGGGTGGTGCCGGTCACCTTGCCGATGGCGTCAATTCGGGGGTAGGATTTTCCAATCGTGCGATAGGTCATTTGGTCCAACTCCTGTGAGTAACCGGCTGAACAGGTGTTGAGAATGAGTATACCTGGATAGATTCTCGTGGTCAAGTTGTCTTGCTTCTCGATGGGCGGTGGCCGGAGATGTGCAGCAGCAACCCAACCATCACCATGCTGGTCAGCAGCGAGCTACCCCCGTAGCTGACGAAGGGCAGGGTGACGCCGGTGAGGGGCATCAGCTTGAGGGTGCCGGCCATGATGACCAACGATTGCAATCCAAAGAGAGCGCCAATGCCGGTCGCCAGCAGTTGATCGAAGGGGCGGCGCGCTTTCAGGGCGACGTGAAAGGCTCGACTGACCAGCAACGCAAAGCATGCGACGACGGCCAGCGTTCCCATCAGCCCATACTCCTCGCCGATAGCAGCGAAGACGAAGTCGGTGTGGACGACCGGGATGGCGGTGGGGAGGCCCTGGCCCAATCCCTGGCCCAGCACGCCGCCGCTGGCGAAGGCGAGCAGGGATTGCACGATCTGAAAAGACCGCCCCGACGCCTCGGCCCACGGATTCCACCAGGCCTCGACACGCAGGGCCACGTGGTCGAAGAGGCGGTAGCCGACCAGGGAGGCAACTAGCAACAAGACGAGTCCGGTCAGCACGTAGCGCCTCTGGCCGGTGGCGGCGTAGAGCATCGCCAGAAAGACGCCGAAGAATAGCAGCGCCGCCCCCAGGTCGCGCTGCCAGATGAGCAGCACTATGCTGAAGCCCCACATCAGCAGCATCGGTCCCAGGTAGGCAGGGTGGGGGACCTGCCAGCGTCCGATTTGGGCCTCGACCTCGATCAGGACCTCCCGTCGGTCTTCCAGATAGCTGGCCAGGAAGACGAGCAGGAGCAGCTTGAGCAATTCCGACGGCTGAAAGTAGACTCCTCCCACGCCCAACCACAGCCGCGCGCCGAAGCCGCTGGGATTGACTCCCAACACCAGCGTTGCGGCCAGCAGGGCCAGCCCCGCAAAGAGCCACGTGTAGCGGTAGCGACGCAGCCAGCGCAGGTCGCGGGGTACCAGGGCGACCGTCAGCAACGCGGTAGCGCCCAACATCAGCCAAACCATCTGACGGGTGAGGAAAACAGGGGGAGCCAGCCGGGCGACCTCCGCCAACCCCAACCCACTCAGCATGCCGGTCAGCGGCAGCAGGAGACGGTCGTGGCCCGGTCGCCACCGGCTCAGCGCCCACGTGCCACCGAGCAAATAGATCGCCAGCACGCCGGCCGGGATGAACCGCACCAGCGTCAGCTCCCTTTCTTCTACCAGCGAAAGTTGCGCGAAGGCGATAGCGGTGAAGAGAAGAGGGAAGGTCAGGAGCAGGAACGCAAAGCGGGGAGTAGAAAGCAAGGATGCCCTTGCACCGTACTCCGCATTGCGCATTGCGTATTGCGTACCCATTGCTTCCTACCCTGCTCCACACTCTCTACCAGAGTTGTTCTTGAACCAAGTGACCGGCACTTTTGTCGCCATTTCTGGCATCATTATGACAAAAAAGAGCCTTTCTAGCAGATGTTCAAGTGCCGGTCACCTGGTTGTTGCTTAAGAGCGCGTTTTGAAAGTCGCAATCTACGCATTGGTAGTAACGACTTCAGTCGTTTTAGGCTTCATAATGCAAGCGATCAACGACTGAAGTCGTTACTACGAGCACTTTTAAAACACGCTCTAATACTACAACCGTAGATGCCCCAGGTGACTGTCACCTGTAGGGCCGTAGGTAAAGAGTCGCCTACGTTGTGCCAGACGATGGTCGCGAATTCCGGCCATCTTTGCAGGTGACAGTCACCTTCTGCCCCCTCAAAAGGGGAAGTGCAGTTGTAGTACTAAAAGGGGACAACGCTACTGAATATACTTGCCAATCAGCAATCTCAGGTCTTTCTTCGTCTGTTCCGGAATCACGTCGCGGCTGGTGATGATGGCGTCGCGCAGAGCGTGCTGGCAGGCGCAGGCTCGCTCTGCGGGCAGGGTCGGCACCAGGTTTTGAATCGCTTTCTTGGCCACTTCGGCGTTGGCCAGCAGGTTCTTGATCACCGTCTCGACGGTGACGGTTTCTTCGGTCTTGTGCCACACGTCGTAATCGGTGACGTGGGCCATGGTGGCGTAGCAGATTTCTGCCTCGCGGGCCAGTTGCGCTTCGGGCACGGCGGTCATGCCGATGATGTCCATGCCCCACTGACGAAAGACGTTGCTCTCGGCCTTGGTGCTGAAACGCGGGCCCTCGATGGTGATGAATGCTCCCCCTTTGTGGACAGTGGCACCGGTGGCTTTCACTGCCTGATAGAGCGCCTGCGACAGGTCTGGGCAGAAGGGCTCGGCGAAGCTGACGTGGATCACCAGCCCCCCGCCGAAGAAAGTGAGGGGCCGCTCGCGGGTGCGGTCGAAGAGCTGGTCGGGGATGACGATGTGGCGCGGGGCGTAGTCCTCGCGCAGACTGCCGCACGCGCTGATGGAGACAATTCGCTCCACCCCCAGACTTTTGAGGGCGAAGATGTTGGCCCGGCTGTTGAGTTCGGTGGGACTGATGCGATGACCACGCCCGTGACGGGGAAGGAAGGCTACTCGCTGCCCGCTGAGAGTCCCGATCACGATGGCATCGGACGGCTCGCCGAAAGGAGTTTGGGGCTTCACTTCTTCGATGTCGGTCAGCGCCTCCATATCGTAGACGCCGCTGCCGCCGATCACGCCGAGTTTGACAGGTTCCATTGGGTCTTCCTCCTCTGATCTCTATCACCGGTCTCCAGTCTCAGCTCTACCTGCCCCACGCCGATGACGTCTCCGTCGGCCAGGGGGACCGGTTTGGTGATGGGTACTTCGTTGAGCCGGGTTCCGTTGCGGCTGTCCAGGTCGGTCAGCCACCATTCGCCGTCGCGCCGGTCCAGCCGGGCGTGATACGCCGAGGTGTAAGTGTCGGGCAAAACGATGTGATTGTCTGGGGCGCGGCCCAGGGTGACGTGCGTGCGGAGGTCAAAGGCGTCCCCTGGTTGCAATGGGGTGTCACCGCTGCTGACGACGCGCAATCGTCCGAGAGGTGTCACGGACTCATCGGTCAACGGGGGTGTTTCGCTGCTCTGGGGTTTGATCATGGCCGCCGACCGCAGGTCACGCCAGATGACGTAGATGATGACGGCCAGAAAGGCGTAAAGGACCACGACTGCCAGCAGTCGCAGCGCCAGTAAAATCCATTCCAGACTCACGTCGTATCCCAGATAGTCGTAGAGAATTTGCGTGAAACGTGACACGTGTGGTGTGATGACAATGCGTGTTGTGTTTCACAGTGATGGCATCGGTGGGGTGGAGGGCTCGTCCACGGCGGGTTGCCTGGCCTCCACGTGGACGGTCAGTGTGACACCCGCCAGGCTGATGACGTCGCCGGGAGCGAGAGGGACTTCCTCACCCTGGCGGATCTGCCGGCCGTTGACGGTGGTGCCACCGCTGCTGCCCATGTCGCTCAGGTGATAGGTCTCTGCCCGCCAACGCAGTTGGGCGTGGCGCCGGGAGACGCGCCGGTCGTCCAGGATCACGTCGTTGCTCAGGGCGCGGCCCAGACGGACCACCGGCTCGCCCAGGGGAAAGACGTGTCCCCCCAAATGCAGTGACCACCGGCTTGCGTTGGGGGCCAATTGGTCGGCAGTTTTCACCTCCTGCGTGTCGTCGGCGTCCCCCGGTTCGGAGCCGTAAGTTGCACGCACGTCCACCTGCCCGGTGGCCAGATTGGCGACAGGATACAAAGCCACACTCAACCGTCCGCCGAAGCGACCGTTCCCTTCGGCTGCCAGGCGTTGCAGGTAGCGGACCAGTGCCGCCCGGAGCGCCTCTCCGCTGGCATCGAGGGCGGCGAAGTCGTCGGGGTTGAGAAAAACCCAGTATCGGTTGGGGAGGAGGGGTTGCCCATCGTCCCCGGTGACTCGCCCGTCTTCCATCGCCCGTGCCAGCCGACGAGCCACGTCGCTGGGATGCAGACGAGGGCGAAAGAGCCGCTCGAACGTGCCTTCCACCAGTTGTTCAGCCAGGGCTTCCAGGTGATCAAGTCTGTTCACGGCCTGCATTATAGCACAAAATGGGGGGGAGAGGCAATAGATGTTGGGGCAGAATAGGCAGCCGATTACCGTCGCTTGCGCATGAACGCTGCCACTTCGTCAACCGGCAGGCCGTACCGCGTGTGACCGTCTCGGCCCACGAGGGTCTCGGCCCGGCAGAGGGAGTTGAGTATGGCTTCCTCAACGCTTTCGACGACGGCGGGGAAGAGCCAATCCATCGCCTTCGGTTCGTCGGCCAGTACCGTCTGGGTGGCCGTGAGCGAAGCCGGCTTATGGGCGATGCGCCCTTCGGTGCTGAAGGCGATCACAAAATCGCCACTGCCGTGATCGTAATGACTGCCGGTGCGAGCCAGACCGGCCCCGGCGCGTACGCATAATCGCCTCAGTTGGCGGGCGGTCAACGGTGCGTCGGTTGCCAGCACGATGACGATGGAGCCTGGGTCCGGCGGCGATTGGGGGGGGCCGGGGGGTCGAAGGTGGCGGCCCACCGGGACGCCGTTGATCACCAGTTGTTGGGGGCGACCGAAGTTCGACTGCACCAGCGCGCCCACGGTGAAGCCTCCTGCCCTGGCGGGTAGCACCCGGCTGGCCGTGCCAATGCCTCCCTTCCAGCCAAAGCAGGTGGTGCCGGCCCCGGCGCCGACGGCCCCTTCGGCCACCGGGCCTGACGATGCCGCTTCGATTGCAGACCACACGTGCTCGGCGCGGACGTGACGGCCCTGCAGGTCGTTGAGGTATCCGTCGTTGCATTCGCCAACGACCACGTTGACGCTGCTGGTGTGAATCCCGATCTCTGGGCTGTGGCGGATGGCATATTGGGCCAACGCATCGGCCACCAGGCCAACGTTGAGGGTGTTGGTCAGGGCGATGGGCGACTCGATGACTCCCAGTTCGCGCACCTCTTCAAATCCAAAGGCTTTGCCGAAGCCGTTGATGGTGTGCACGGCCGCGCGCACCTTCTGGCGGAAGAGATTGTCGCCGTGGGGCAAAACGACCGTCACGCCGGTGCGCACCGGTCCCTGGCCGGGACGCAGCGGGCCCTCGCCGGAGATGAGGGTGGTGTGTCCCACCCGCACACCGGCCACGTCGGTGATGGCGTTGTGTGCGCCTGGGGTCAGTCTGCCTATCACAAATCCTGCGTCACGGGCTCGAGGACGGGTTATGATGCACCAACCTTGCTATAGTTTGGGAACAGGTTGCCCCTACTCGTTGAACAGCGCCCCCACGGAGATGCCCAGGTGGATGCGGCGGATGACCTCCGCCAGCAGGGGGGCCACCGAGAGGACGGTGATGTTGGGCAATCGCTTGCGCGGCGGCAAGGGGACGGTGTCGGTGACGACGATCTCCTCGATTTCAACGCTGCGCAGCCGTTCCACGGCCGGGTCGGAGAGGATGGGGTGGGTGACGCACACGTACACCCGGTGGGCGCCGGCCGCTTTGAGGAAGATGACGGCCTGGGTCACGGTGCCGGCGGTGTCGATCTCGTCGTCGAAGATGATGACGTTTTTGCCCGCCACGTCGCCGATGACGTTCAGGGCTTTGGCCTTGCTGCCATCGGCCTTCTGCACGCGCCGCTTCTCGATGATGGCTAGGGGCACGTTCAGTGCTTCGGCGAAGTTGCGCGCCCGCTTGGTGGCGCCGATGTCGGCGGCGATGATCACTGCATCGGGGATGGCCTTGGCCCGAAAATGGTCGCTGAGCATGTGAAAGGCGGTCAGTTCGTCCACCGGGATGCTGAAGAAGCCCTGAATCTGGCCGGCGTGCAGGTCCAGGGTGAGAAAGCGACCGGCGCCCGCCGTCGAAATGAGATCGGCCACCAGGCGGGCGGTGATGGGCACCCGGGGCTGGTCCTTTTTGTCGGTGCGCCCGTAGCCGTAGTAGGGCACCACCGCCGTGATGCGCCCCGCCGAGTCGCGGCGCAAGGTGTCCATCATGATCAACAGTTCCATCAGGTTGTCGTTGACCGAGGCCACGCTGCCGTCTTCGTGCTCGGTGACGCAGGTCGGCTGGATCACAAACACGTCCTTGCCCCGCACGCTGGCGTGCAACCGACAGAAGATGTTTTGATTGGGGAACTTGAATACGTCGGCCCCGATGAGGGGAACGTTTAGCTCGCGGCTGATGGCCTCGGCCAGGGGCCGGTTGGCCGTGCCGCTCAGCAGGGCAATCTCACCATACATCGGCTCGTCTGTCTCCCACCGGGTATGCATCGTTACAAGCTGTGGTCACTACCTTGACAGTAACCGTTCAGCCTCCTTTCAGTAAACGCGACTGAAGTTGTCCCTACAGGGCCTTCGGCCGCAAAGCCCGCCTACGCGGGCTAAAAAACCGGTCCACGCAGATGGACTTCGCGGCGGAACGCCCTGTAGGAGCGATTTCCCTGGCCTGGCCGCCAGGACAGGCAGGTGCAGACAGCATGACACGAAAACCGGCTGCTCGTAGCCCCCGTCCGCGGGGGCGTCTCAGGCGAGATTTATCCGGCCAACACGCCCTCGGGGATTAAATCAAACATGACATTGTCAAGGTAATTTGTGCCAAAAGTGACTGTCACCTGCTTTTCACCTCAGGTGACAGGTGTCGTTGAGCAACAGGATGCGGTAGTTGTCTCCCTGGATGCGTACCAGGCTGACCGATGCGTTGTCGAAGGCGAAGCCCCGCTGCCGCTGGTGACCGTCCATGCGCAGCCACGAGCGCAG
>JAJRXB010000396.1 GCA_024276515.1 Chloroflexota bacterium | reverse complement strand
GCTCGGTCGGAGACCGGCCACAGCGCTCGGTCGGAGACCAGCCATAGCGGAGGTCAGAGACCAGCGGAGACCGTAGTAACGACTTCAGTCGTTTTGGCCTGTAGTGGCTCGGTCGGAGACCGGCCACAGCGACCGGCCACAGCAATCATCCCCCGATTCCCAGCTCCTTCAGCACCTGGGCCAGCGTGTCCATTCCCCGCGCCAGCAGGTCTTTGTCGGCCTGGATGCCCATGTGCCCGATGCGAAAGACCTTGCCCGCGAGGGGACCATACGACCCGCCAACGACCATACCGCGGCGGCGCAAAGCAGCGTCCAGTTGACTCCACGCCACCTTTTCGGGGACTTTCACCGCCGTCACCGTCGGAGCCGACGTGGCCGGGTCTCTGGGGAAGAGGGAGAGGCCCATCTCCAGCACGCGCTCCCGGCAGCAGGCGGCGACTTCGGCGTGACGGGTGAAGGCAGCTTCCAGCCCCTCGTCCAGCAGCAGAGCGCAGGCCGTGTGCAAGCCGGCGACAGCGTGCCAGTTGGGTGTGTAGGGGAAATAGGCATCGGCCAGGGCGGTGCGGAAGGGGGCCAGCGCATCGTAGCCCTGATAGCCCACCGCCTCGACGGCCTCCCACGCCCGCTCGCTGACGGCCACGATGCCCAGGTCGGGCAGGGAGGAGAAGACCTTTTGTGTGCCGCCCAGGCACAGGTCAACCCGCCACTCATCAACCTGCACCGGCGTGCCCCCCATGCTGGAGACGGCGTCCACGTAGTAGAGAGGCACGTCGTACTCTCGCACCAACGCGCCCACCTCGGCCGCCGGGTTCATAATCCCCGAAGGGGTCTCGCAGTGGACCAGGGTGACCATTTTGGGACGGAAGCGGCGGATGGCTTCTTCTACCCGGTCCAGGTCGGTCGCCGCCTGGTCGTACTCAAAGCCGACGGTTTCCACCTCGGCGCCGACGGCACGGGCCATGTCGCCGATGCCGTAGCCGAAGACCCCGGTGGCGACGGCCAGCACCCTATCGCCCGGTTGCAGGGTGCTCTTCAACGCCCCCCACAGGGCAACCATCCCTTCTCCGGTCATCAGCACAATCTGGTTATCGGTGCCCACAATCTGCTGAAGCCGAGCCTGCGTATCGGCGTAGAGCTTCAGAAACTCCGGCTCCAGGTCGGCCGATCCGTAGTCCACGTAATACGCGGCCAGCACTTCCTGGGGAACCGAGGTGGGACCGGGAACCAGCGGAATCTCATACGTTTGCATCGCAACACACCTCCCCGGACCGCCGACGGTCTGTGGTCCGTGATCGGCGGTCACGAACGATATAGGACTTCCTATCCCGGTGGTGACAGTATTACGAAGGCAAGGATGCTGACTACGGTGCAAATCAACATCAGCGCCAGGACGATGGTGATGAGGATGAAAACCCGATTATCGGCCAGGTGAGAGCGATCCGGCGGCGAGTCGTCGCTGGCGGGTGATGGGGTGGCGGGGCCAGGGGGCCTGAGGGCCGAAGGGGATACGTTGGGCGTCTGGGGGGATGAGGCGCTCCCTGCCCGGAGGGTGGCCAGCCCTTTGCGCGCCACTTCGTTGTTGGGATTGATGGTCAGCACATTTTCCAGGCAGGTGATGCGCTCTTCTTCGCTCTCCACCACGGTGCCCAGCCATAGCCAGGCGGACTCGTTCCGCTGGTCAACCTCGAGCACGGCCTCCAGCAGACGGCGGGCTTCTGCTTTACGACCTGCCTGAGCGGCAGCAATCTCCCGATTTAGCGTGACGGCCAAGTCCATCTCGTCTCCAGGCTCTGAGCGGCCTTGCGCGCAACGGCCACGAATGTGTGTCCCAGGTCGTACTCTTTGACCTGCACTTCCTGAAATCGTTGAGCGATTTCATCTATCAGGGGGCGGGCGAGGTCGGTCATAGGGCCGTGAGCCATCCATAGGGTCAGCCGGTTGAGAAATCGGGTGGACCCGCTGCTCAGTTTTCCATCCAGAACGACGAATACGCCCCCTGGCTTCAAAACCCGCACCACCTCGTCCAGAGCTTGTCGGTAGGGCGGAATCACCTTGAGTGAATACGTACAGATTATCCGGTCAAATACACTGTCCGCAAATGGCAACCGAGCTGCATCGCCCAGGAACAGGGTGAGACACGGGTAGCGACTTGCCTTTCGGTGAGCCTGCCGCAACATACCGGGGGAATAATCTAACCCCAACAACGTCCCATCGCTTTCCAGGTCTGCTATGACGCCCTTGAAATTTGCCCCTGCACCACAAGCCAGGTCGAGTACACAGTCGCCCGGCTGGACGTTCAATGCCTGGATGGCACCACGGCGATGGGTCATGGTAAATCGGCCTATGGCATCGTGCCAGCCGGCTATAAAATCGTAGCGCGCCCGAATTGCCGTCTGGCTGGGTTGCTCCAGGCCTGTCTGTGTCATTCGTGCCCTCTGGCGTCGAAGTGCTCAATGAGGTTCACCTGGCTTCAAAATTAGTAAGCGTTCACCTCTCCCTGGCAGGGAGGGGCCGGGGGAGGGTAGAATCTCGCCCGGAGAGAGATTCCATCCTGGATGCAGGGTGTTTCTCCGGCACCCCCTCCACCCCCACCCCAACCCTCCCCCTCGTAGGTGGAGGGGGTGAACGCTTACCAAAATTATACTACCACTCTGGTAGAAAGGGAATCAGGGGATGGGAAGATTAGGGGAAAACGTGCCAAAAACCGGGTTTTTCAGGCGGTGTCCCCGATAAGTGTTGTTCACCACCAGGTCGCAAAGGACGCCATACCCAGGGCTAGGTGACAGACACTTTTGTAAGTGTCTGTCACCTGAGTGGAGTCATAAATTGCTCACGGCAGGGCCAACAGCAGGCGGTCAATATCTTCTTCGTCGTTGTAAAAATGGGGCGAGGCCCGGATGAACGCCCCCCGGCGGGAGATGACGACGTTGGCCTCGGTCAACCGCTGCTCCAGTTGGGCGGGGTCGTGCCGGCTGTGCTGGAAGGAGATGATCCCGGAACGCTCGTGCCGGTGGGCGATGGGGGTGATGACCTGGTAGCCCCGCTCTCTCAACCCTTCGATGAGCCGGTCGGTGAGGGCCATGATGCGTTCCTCGATGGTCTCGATCCCCACCGAAAGCAACAGCTTGATGGCAGCGTCCAGCCCCGCCGCTCCCACCACGTTCAGGGATCCCTCTTCAAAGCGGCGGGCGTCGTCCCGCCAGGGGAGGTCGTAGCGAAAGTGTTCGTGGATGTCGGTGGTGCCCATCCAGCCGGCCATAGCCATATCCAGGGTGGGAATGTGTTGACGGCGGACGTAGAGGAACCCGGTGCCGATGGGCCCCATCAGCCATTTGGGTCCGCCGATGGCCAGAAAATCGAGGGGGACCTGCCCCACGTCGAGGGGGAGCGCGCCCACGCCCTGGATGCCGTCCACGCAAAGAAGTGCGCCACGCGCGTGGCACAGGTCGGCCAGGGCAACCAGGTCGTTGCGATAGCCGGTGGCAAATTCCACAAAGCTGATGGCCACCAGCCGGGTGCGGTCGTCCATCAGCGCGGCCACGTCGTCCACCAGCACCCGGTTGTCGCGGGCCGGGGCGAATCGGACCGTCACCCCTTTGCGTGCCAGGTTCTTCCAGGGATAGACGTTGGCCGGGAACTCCGTTTGAGCGGTGACTACGTTGTCGCCCGGTCGCCAGGGCAGACCGGCGGCCACGATGTTGAGTCCGTGAGAGGTGTTGCGCGTCAGGCAGATTTCGGCCTCGTCGGCGCCGACGAGGCGCGCCGCGCTCCGGCGGGCGTGTGTCGTCGCCCACGCCTCTTCGTCCGCGGCCAGGGGGGCCAGGTTCAGCCGCCAGGCGATGCTCTGTTGCATGGCTTCGGCCACCGGCCTGGAGAAGGGAGCCACGGCAGCGTGGTTGAGAAAGGCGTGGGTTTGGGTGATGGGGAAGAGATCACGAACGTCGGAGATTGGAGATTGGGGGCTGGAGATTGGAGATTGGGGATCAGACATTTGGCGCTCCTATGTACTTGTCCGTTAATAACTTCGTATTTCTGTCGGCAAATCAAGGCGTAAACTGAGCGCAAAACAAAGTTGTTTCTGGACAAGCACTATGAGGTAATGACCATCTCGGCGATGCGGGGCAGCACTTCGGCCACGTCGGCGTGGATGACCACGTCGGCCCGTTCGTCCAGGTAGGTGGGTTGATAATTGACGATGATGAGCCGGGCTCCGTGGCCCAGGGCCATCAACGGCAAACTGGCGGCCGGCTCCACCTCCAGCGACGAGCCGGCAACGAGCATCAGGTCGCAGGCCCTGGCATCTTGCTGGGCGGCGGTCAGCACTTGCAGCGGCAATTGCTCGCCAAAGAGGATAACGTTGGGTTTCATCACACCGCCACACGAGCAGTGAGGCACTTCCCCACGCTTGAGGAATTGCTCAATCAGGCTGTCGGCCGGCACCACCCGGTAGCAGCGCACGCAGGTGGCCTGCCGCATGTGACCGTGCACCTCGTACACCCGTTGCGAGCCTGCCTTTTGGTGCAAGCCATCAATATTCTGGGTGATGACCGATTTGAGCCGGCCGGCCGCCTCCAATCGAGCCAGCGCGTAATGAGCCGGGTTGGGTTGCGCTTTGATCATCAGCCGGGCGAGCGGGCGTATCCAATCGTAAAAAGCCTGCGGGTCCTGTCGAAAGGCGAAAATGGAGGCGACGGCCATCGGGTTGACCTGAGCCCACAATCCCGATTCGGGACTGCGAAAGTCGGGGATGCCGGAGGGGGTGCTGTGTCCGGCCCCGGTCATAGCCACGGCGTAGTGTGCCTGGCGAAGCAACTCGGCCGCGCGAGCGATGAGATGGTCAAGGTCTTGCATAAAGCCTCCAGGGTTACGAGTCGAAGAGTGTCGGTTGCTGACTGTGGATGGGGGGCACGTCTCCGCCGGCCACGCGATGGGCCCAGCGCGTCGTTTCGGGCAGGCGATAGCCGCGACAGCAGGCCAGCACGTACTCGACGCTGGTCGCCAGGTCCACCCGGTGGCCGATGGAGACGTACACCGGTTTCACGCCCCGGCGTGTGCGCAGCGCAGCGCCGACGATCTCCCCCTGGTCGAGGAGTGGCGTGTGACTGCCCGGCTCCTGTGCCGGCTCCTCGTGCCGGCCGCACAGCCGCGATTTGGCGCAGCCGATGGCCGGCAGGTCCACCAGCAACCCGATGTGGCTGGCAATGCCCAGCCGCCGTGGGTGCGCCAGCCCTTGCCCGTCGAAGATGAGCAGGTCGGGGGGGGCATCCAGTCGCTCCAGCGCATCGAGCACCACCGGTCCCTCGCGGAAGGCCAGCAGGCCCGGCACGTAGGGAAAGGTGACAGGCCGGGTGGCGGTGGCGTAGTCCACCGGCGCCAGCCCCTCAAAGTCCAGCACCACCACGGCAGCGCGGGCTGTGTCGTTGCGGACGCTCACGTCAATCCCGGCCACGCGGCGCACCGGTCCCAGCCGGGGCCGGCGCTCCACCTGGGCGGCCAGTTTGCGTTGCAGGGCAAAAGCTTCTTTTGGCGAAAGGTCCCAGCGGTGAGAGAATGCTGCCATCACACACCACGTTTTTGCGTCACGTGCAAGGTAGGTAGTCTCCCTCTTGCGTGTTGGCGGCGAGAGGGGGCAAAGCCCTCACCCACCCCCGCCTGCACCCCCTCCCTCTCCCAAATTGGGAGAGGGAGGGGGTTGGGGGGAGGGAGAGGGCAAGCCCTCGCGCTCCCAAACATCATCAACGCTTAACGGGG